>DATFRC010000047.1:0-4323 GCA_035263725.1 Jatrophihabitantaceae bacterium
ACCCCCATAGACTTCACGAACCCAGAGAGACGGCCTGGCGCCGGCTCCATGTAAGCCAAACCTGCTGGCCGCGCCGTAGCGCGTAATGGCCGTCCTCGGCCACGTTGTGCCGGACGGCCACGACCGTGTCGCCGGTGTCGAGTTCGACGAACACCCGGGTCTCGGCGCCGGCGTACACGAGTTCGCGGATGCTGCCGGTGACACGCACATCGTCTCCGGTGTGAGATCGGCCGTGTTCGGGCGCCGCCTCCGAGACCGTGATCCGCTCCGGGCGGATCGCGAACGTGCCGGCTTCCCGGTACACCTGCTGCGCAGCGGCGCCGGAGAGGACGTTCGACGTCCCGACGAACCCCGCCACGAACGCGGTCGCCGGCTGCTCATACACCACACGCGGCGTGCCGACCTGCTCGATGTGCCCGGCGTTGAAGACCGCGAGCCGATCGCTCAAGGTCAGCGCCTCGTCCTGGTCGTGCGTGACAAACATGAACGTGATACCGACCTCGCGCTGAATCGCCTTCAGCTCGATCTGCATCTGCTCGCGCAGCTTCAAGTCGAGCGCGCCGAGTGGCTCGTCGAGCAGCAGCACCTGCGGCCGGTTGACCAGGGCACGGGCGAGCGCGACGCGCTGCCGCTGGCCGCCGGAAAGCTGGGACGGCCGGCGCTCACCGAAGCCGGCCAGCCGCACCATCTCCAGCGCCTCGTCAGTCCGGCGCCGGCGCGCGGCCCGGTCGATGCCGCGCACCCGCATCCCGTAGCCGACGTTCTGCGCGACGGTCATATGCGGGAACAGCGCGTAGTCCTGGAACACGGTGTTCACATCGCGCCGGAACGGGGGGTCGCGGGTGACGTCGACACCGCTCAGGCGCACCGTCCCGGCGGTCGGCTCCTCGAAGCCCGCGATCATCCGCAAAACGGTGGTCTTCCCCGAGCCGGACGGTCCGAGCATTGCGAAGAATTCGCCAGCCGAGACGTCGAGGTCGACGCCGTCGACCGCGACAACCGCGCCGAACGTCTTGCGGAGGTCGGACAACTGAATTCGTGGAATCTCGACCGATTCGCGACCGATTTCCACCTGTTCAGTGCCGCTGGCCACGCAATCCCCCATCACCACGGTGAGGCTGTGCACACTAGCGCCATCGGGAACGAGGGGCCAGATAATCGCCGATCAGGAGTCGCAGGGAACACAGCTCCACGCCGCTTCGCCGACGCGCGTCGTCCGTACTGCTCGGACATGCGCCGGGTTCAGCAGCGATGTTCTGGATGCGCGCAGTGATGGTGGGACTTGCCGTGATGGTGGCCCCGGTCGTCGCACGCTTGCCCGGGCAGCAGGGCTCGGCCGACCCACGGAATCGCGTGCTCACCGGCCCGGGCCAGTAGGGCCTCCGCGGCCTGGATGCCGTTCTGGCCGGTTACCGACATTCGCGCGGCGATCAGTCCAGCGACAAGGGGCGTGGAGAAGGACGTGCCGCTCCAGCGGGCCATGCCGTGGAACGTGCGGTGCTCACCGCGGTGCGGTGGCTCGTCACAGACGTAGGGTCCGGACGCGAACGCATTGACCAACCCTTCGCCGGGCGCGTACACGTCAACCCAGCCACCGTAGTTAGTGAACCATGCACGACTGCGCCAGTTCGCGCTCAACGCCCCGACGGAGACGACCCACGGGAAGGCCGCCGGCCAGAACGGCTTCCGGCTGCTGTCGTTGCCGGCTGCCGCCACGAGAACCAACCCCTTGACCGCGCGTACACGTTTCTCAACGATCTCGAAGCCGAGCAGCGGCAGGTCTTTCCTGCTGTTCGTGCCGAATGAAAGCGAGAGGATGTCCGGGCCCCGTTGCAGTGCGTCGGACAGCTGCTTGACAAGGTCCGATTCGTAGGTCGCGCCGACCTTCCTGAACGTCTTCTCGACGTAGACGTCGGCCGCCGGTGCCATCGTGCGCACTACTCCGGCAACGAACGTTCCATGGCCGGCGTAGGGAAGGATGTTGCCGTCAGGACCGTACGGATCCTCGGGATCACCGTCGACACCGTGGAGCCACTCGTGCTCGGCTTCGGCTTCCGGTAGCCAGCCGCTGTCCAGCACCGATACGAAGATGCCCTTTCCGTTGCATCGGTCGCCTGGGGCGATGTCCACGCCCGGATCGGGCTGTGCGCCGTGAGGCACTTCTTCCGGCTCGGTGGCGGGGCACGTGCTGGTGTTGCAGATATAGAGGATGTGGTCAGGCGTGGCGACGCCTTCACCCAGTTCCGTGTCGATGAGCGCGCACGTTTCCTCGGTCGTGCGCGTCGGCGGGTGCTCGAACAAGGTCAGCCCGCGGATGTTGTTCTCCGTTCGCCTAGGCTGACCGCCATCCAAGAGCGCACGTACGCGCTCGACGTCCTCATCACGGATGAGGATCGCCCCCTGCCGATACAGGTACTCGACCTCCACCTCCTCGTCCCGATTGGGCGGGTAGATGGCAGACTCCTCGAGGTTCTCCAGGATGAGCGCTAGCTGCGCGTCCAGCCGATTCCGTGGATTCCTCTGCCAGTTGGGTCGATCCTTGTCCGCGTCGCTATCGCTGGTCATTTCGGGTGGCCCCCTGAGCCCAGGCAAAGTGTTAGCGCTGTGTCTAGCATCGGTCGAGTGCGCGGGGTAGCTCTCGAAACCGAGAATTCGGCGGCACAGCCGAGTCCGCTACTGGCACTCGCTCTCTCCCGCCCCAGGGAAGCACTGGCCGCGGCTCGCGCCGTACTCGCCGCGCAACCCGGCGCGTACGAGGCCTCGGTGGCACGTCAGGCGGCAGCGATCGTGTTGCGTGACCGAGGCGACGTCGCCGCGGCGATCGCTGAGTTGCGGATCGCTTTGCGGCTGGCCATCACCTCCGGAGATCTGCCTCGCCAGGCAGATGTGCGGGCGACACTCGGCGTCGCGCTGACGTGGATCGGGCGCTCCAAGCAGGGACTGGCCGCGCTCGATCGGGCGGCATCACAAGCACGCGGAGCTTCGCTGGGGCGGGTTCTCATGCGTCGTGCTTCAACACTGAAACGGCTTGGCCGCTACGAGGAAGCACTCGATGATCTCGGTCGGGCGCTGCCCCTCCTACGGCGGGCTGGCGACGCGGTGTGGGAAGCGCGATCCTTGTCGCACCGTGCCGAGGTGTATCTGGCCTTCGGGAATACCACGCGGGCCGAGGCGGATTTCGCACGCGCCGAGGAACTGTTCGCGAGCAACGGTCAGGAACTGGAGTCCGCGAAGGCCGTGCACAATCGTGGGCTGGTCGCCATCGTGCGTGGTGATCTGCCGTCGGCGCTGGCATATCTCGAGGTGGCCGGTCAGCGCTACGACTCGCTGGGCGCCATGGAGCCACAGCTAGTGATCGATCGCTGTCTTACGCTTTTGGCCGCGGGATTAGCGGCGGACGCGATGCGCGAAGCGGACGCGGCCGTGGCTCAATTCGGCCTGGGCGGTGGAGATGTTCTCAAGCGAACTGAGCTCATCTATGTCGCGGCCACCGCAGCACTTTCCGCGGCGGATCCCCCGAGTGCCCTGGAGCGGGCCGGGCACGCTCGCCGCCTGTTTCGGGCCCACGGCCGCGACCTCTGGGAGTCGCGCGCGCGGCTGGTCGTTGTGAGGGCCCGTTATGCCAACGGTGAAAGTAGTGCCAGATTGCTGGCCCAGACCGAACAGGTCGCATCGCGGCTGGACGATCTCAGAGACGAGGACGCTTCGCGTGCACATCTGCTCGCCGGACGGATCGCTCTAGCTCGTGGCGCTGGTGCAAGAGCGGACGAGCACCTCGAACGCGCCGCCCGCTCGCGGCGACGGGGGCCCGCGCTGAACCGCAGCATTGGCTGGCTCGGACAGGCGTTGCGTTGTGAAGCCGCGGGCAACACGCGCGCGACGTTGGCAGCATGTGCTCGAGGCCTGGACGCATTGGACGAGTACCAGTCGACCCTTGGGGCGACCGAGCTGCGTGCCTATGCCACGGCGCACGGCGCAGAGCTCGCCCTGATCGCGCAGCGGGAAGCCATGCGCCGAAACAATCCGCGCCTGCTCCTTGCCTGGACCGAACGTTGGCGCGCCACGGCACTTGGACATGGGCTGATGGCGCCACCGCACGACCAGGAGCGGATCGCAGAGCTGGCGGCGTTGCGGGCAGTCACGCGCCTGCACGACGAGGAGCGCACGGCGCGTGGAACCACCGTCGTCGCACTCAACCGTGAACGGCGCCGACTCGAACACGCGGTACGGGCTCGCGCCTTGAGGACTCAGGGCAGCCGAACGACGGAGCGACAAAAGTTCGACGTGGACGAGTTGATCGCCGCCCTTGGCGACACCCGGCTA
>DATFRC010000048.1:0-6251 GCA_035263725.1 Jatrophihabitantaceae bacterium
CGTCGTCTCACGGCTCGTCGGCAGCCGACGAGGTCGCGGACCGCTCGATGAGCTCAGCGGGCGTGAGCGGGAGGTGCTCGAGCTGATGGCTGAAGGCCGCTCGAACGCCGGGATCTCCGCGCGGTTGGTGATCACTGAGCGTGCCGTAGAGAAGCACGTCACGAGCATCTTCCAGAAGCTTCGCCTGCCGGCCGCGTCAGACGATCATCGGCGGGTGCTGGCCGTGCTTACGTACCTACGCGCCGGCTGAGCCAGCCACACATCTGGGTGCGGTTTGCCGCACCCGCAGACGCCTGGCAGCCACATTCTGCGACAAGGCCTGCGACCCGACGCTAGGGGAGCCACAACAACCCGCGTCCAAGGAGTCGCCATGACTACCCCCAGACACACCAACCTCGCCGGCCGGATGGGTGCCTGGAGCGCCCAGCACCGGCGGATCGCCATCCTCGGCTGGCTCGGCTTCGTCATCGCGGCCGTCCTCATCGGCCAGGCCGCGCACATGAAGATGCTCACCGGTGCGGACTCGCAGACCGGTGAGTCGGCCACCGCCCAGCGCATCCTCAACGCCTCCGGTAAGCCGAGCGCGGCGCAGGAGAGCGTGCTCGTGCAGAACCGTCACCAAGTGGCAACCGACCCGCGGTTCCGCGCGGTTGTCGCGGCGGTCGTTGACACGGTTCACGCGCAACCGCATGTGCAGGACGTCCGGTCGCCGTTCGATCCGAGCGCGCGCGGTGTCGTCTCACGCGACGGACACTCGGCACTCGTGCGGTTCCAGATCGACGGGACCTCGCAGCAAGCGATGCAGCGCATCAAGGCCCCGCTGGCCGCGGTTGCCACAGTGCAGCAGCGTCATCCGTCGTTCCGGGTCGAGGAGTTCGGCGACGCCAGCTTCGCCCGCGCCGCGGACGAGTCGGCCGGCAAGGACTTCCACCGGGCCGAGTTCCTGTCCATCCCCGTCACCGTGATCATCCTGCTGCTCGCGTTCGGCGCCTTCGTCGCAGCCGTGCTTCCGGTCGTGCTGGCGCTGACCGCGATTGTCGCCGCATTCGGGCTGGTGCTGGTGACCAGCCACGTCTTCCCGATCGACCAGAGCGCGTTCTCGGTGATGTTGCTGATCGGTCTGGCCGTCGGGGTCGACTACTCGCTGTTCTACATCCGCCGCGAACGTGAGGAGCGCGCCGCCGGCCGGTCCGCGGACGCCGCGCTGCGCGCCGCCGCCTCGACCTCCGGCCGTTCGGTGATGATCTCCGGCCTGACCGTTATGGCCGCCGTGGCGGGTATGTTCCTGGCCGGCACGGGAGACTTCCGCGGCATCGCGGTCGGCACCATGCTCGTCGTCGGCACCACCGTGATCGGCTCGCTCACCGTGCTGCCGGCGCTGCTGTCCAAGCTCGGTGACCGGATCGAGAAGGGACGGCTGCCGCTGCGGCGTCGCAGCCGCAGCACGGACCAGACGGAGAGCCGGTTCTGGAATGCCGTCATCACTCCGGTCATGCGCCGTCCGGTGGTGGCAGCAGTCGGCGCGGCCGCGGTCCTCGGTGTGCTCGCCCTACCGGCGACGAAGCTCCACACGAACCAGCCCGGCCTTGCCGACTACCCGAAGACGATGCCGATCCTGACCAGCTACCAGCACATCCAGCAGGCATTCCCGGGCGGACCCGTACCGGCGCAGGTGAGCGTGCGAGCCGACAACGTGTCGGGTGCAGCATTTGCCGATGCGGTCGCACATTTCCGCGCCGCAGCGCTGAAGACCGGACAGATGCGTGACCCGATCACGGTCGTGCCGATGGATGAGCACGTCGCGGTTATTTCGGTGCCACTAGCAGGCACCGGACATGACGACACGTCGATCTCGGCCCTAGAAGCCCTGCGCAAGCAGGTGATCCCGCAAACGCTGGCCCACGCGCCGGGCGTTCAGGCGGTCGCGGTCGGCGGCGACACTGCCGCAGCGTATGACTACAACCAGACGCTGCGCTCGCACATCGCTCTTGTGTTCGCGTTCGTGCTCGGCCTGGCCTTCCTGCTCCTGCTGATCACGTTCCGCTCGGTCGTGATCGCCCTGAAGGCCATCGTGCTCAACCTGCTCTCGGTCGCCGCGGCGTACGGCTTCCTCGTCGCCGCCTTCCAATGGGGGTGGGGCGAGCGGATCCTCGGCTTCCACTCCACGCACGGCATCACCGCCTGGATCCCGCTGTTCTTGTTCGTGGTCCTGTTCGGCCTGTCGATGGACTACCACGTGTTCATCCTCAGCAGGGTCCGCGAAGCCGTCGACAAGGGCATGACCACCGAGCAGGCGGTCTCTCACGGCATCCGCAGCACTGCCGGCGTGGTCACCAGTGCCGCGATCGTGATGGTCGTCGTCTTCTCGATCTTCGGCAGCCTCGCCCAGGTGTCCATGAAGCAGATCGGAGTCGGCCTCGCCGTCGCGGTCCTGCTCGACGCCACCATCGTCCGCGCGATACTCCTGCCGGCATCGATGAAGCTGCTCGGCGAGTGGAACTGGTGGCTACCGAAGCCGCTGCACTGGCTGCCCCGCATCTCGGCGCACGACGGTGCGACTCGCGAGCCGGCACCCAGCCCGGCACCGGCCTGACAGCCGACACGCCACGGATCGCTGGAGCACGCCATGTGCTCCAGCGATCGGTGTGTGCTGCAACTTACGCGGAAGTGTCGTCGTCCGACTCGGGCCGGTCGGACAGGTACCGCTCGAACTCGGCCGCGAGTTCGTCAGCGGTGGGCAGCCGGGAGCCGTCGGCCAGGAGTCGGCTACCGCGTCCTGCGGTGACGTCGTCGTACTGCTGTTCGAGCCCACGAACGTGGCCCGCGACTTGCTCGGATTCGGCCACCTGCTTGTCGATGTCCCCGCGCATCTCCTCGGCCGCGCGCGCCAGTGCGTCGAGCGGCAACGACAAGTCGCCCGCGCGGGCAGTGCAGTTGAGCAACGTGTGTGCGGCCTGCGGGTAGTCGAGGTGGGCAAGATAGTGCGGAACAGCGACCGCGAATCCGCATGCCGGGGTCCCGGCCCCGCCGAGGCGGTACTCGAGCAGGTTTCCCACACTGGCCGGTACCTGAATCGTCGGGAGCCACTTGGGATAGTCAGCGATCAACTCAGGCGGGGTGCCGTGCGCTATGACCGTCGGCGGCCGGGTGTGCGGCACCGCCATCGGAATCGCGTTCAGGCCGATCACCAGCCGCACCTCGAGCTCGGCCACGAGGTGTTCCACCGCTGCGATGAATCGTTCCCACTGGAGGTCGGGCTCCGGCCCGTGCAGTAGCAGGAACGATGTGTCGTCCAGATCGCGGACGCGATGCACGGCCAGCTCCGGCGCGGCGTAGCCGTCCCAGTGGTCGGTGCTGAACGTCATCTCGGGCCGCTGCGATCGGTAATCGAGCAGCTGATCCACATCGAAGCCGACGACAGGTTCGGAGTCGAGGGCATTGAGCAGGTGTTCGCGCGCCAGCCGGCGACCGCTGCCGGCGTCGATGAAACCGTCAAGCGCCTGAACCAGTACCGGTCGCCCGATGTCTGGCAGTGCACTTGTCGTGAATAGCGCCGTTGGGTCCTGCACCGATCTTCCTTCGCCCGAGGTCCCTCCAGTCTTTCACCCTGACGACCCGTCTCGACCGCGGCCGCCGATCCGGGCTAGGCAGGCGTGCTTCCGGGTGCGTCGGCCCACCGCGGATTAGCTCATACTGGAGGCCTCGACCCAAGGGGGCGAGCGGTGACTGATCAGCCTTCGAACGTGGACCCGCGTGACGAGCGCGGCGCCGACCTTGAATACGACCTCGCCCACGAGGAGATCAGCGGATCCGGGAACGCGACGTCCGAGCACGTGGAGCAGCGCGTGAGCGTGGCTACGAGCACTCCCGACTATGACGGCGACCTCTCCTACGACCTAGCGCACGACGTCCCCGGCCGCTGACCGCGTACCTTGCCGCATTACTCGTGCGAGCGACGCCGCGTGCTCGCTCGCGAAGACATCTTCGAGCGACATGACTCGACCGTCCGGGCCGGTCAGCGGCACCCGCCAGTTGGGGTATTCGTCGACGGTGCCGGGCTGGTTCTGGGTGCGCCGATCGCCGACCGCGTCGGCGAGCGCCAGGGACAGCAGCCGCGACGGTGTCCGGACCAGGTAGCGATGCAGTGCGGTGACGATCTCGTCGACGGACGTCTCGCCGTCGCCGAGCAGGCCTTCACGGCGCAATTCGGCCAGCCACGCGTCCCGTTCTGCGGCGTCAGCGGCGAGCTCGTCGGAAAGTGATCGGGTGAGCAGCCCGAGCGAGTGCCGCAGCCGGATGTGGTCGCCGGCGAGGTAGCCGGCCGTGGGCGGCAGGTCGTGTGTGGTCACCGAGGCGAGGCAGTACTTGCGCCACTGGTCCGGCCGCAACGGAGCTCCGTCGCCGTCCCAATCGTGCTCGAACCACAGCACCGACGTGCCGAGAATTCCCCGTTCGCGCAAGTACGTTCGCGCGCTCGGCTCGACGGTGCCGAGGTCCTCGCCGACGACCAGCGCGCCCGCGCGGTGTGCCTCGAGGGCCAGGATGCCCACCAACGCCTCGTGGTCGTATCGGACGTACGTGCCGGCCGTAGGCGCCTGACCGGACGGTATCCACCACAGCCGGAACAGCCCGATGACGTGGTCAACCCGCATGCCGCCCGCGTGGCGCAGCACGGTCGAGACCACGTCGCGAAACGGTGCGTACGCGAGCTCCGCGAGCCGGTCCGGGCGCCACGGTGGCTGCACCCAGTCCTGGCCGGACTGGTTGTACGCGTCGGGTGGCGCGCCCACGGTCATGTCTGCTGCGAACACGTCCTGCTGGGACCAGGCGTCGTACCCGGTGGGCGAGACGCCGACAGCAAGATCGTGGATCACGCCGATTGCCATTCCGCCACGGCCGGCCGCGCACTGCACCGCAGCGAGCTGCTCGTCGAGCTGCCACTGCAGCCAGCTGTAGAAGTCGACGAGATCGGCGTGCTCCGAGGCGAACGCCGCAACCTCGGGGGAACGGGGATCGCGAAGCGCGGCCGGCCAGGAACGCCAGTCGGAGCCGTGCGTCTGCGCGAGCGCGCACCACGTCGCGTAATCGGACAGGCCGCGGCCTTCGCGCCGCTCGAAGTCGCGGTAGGCGATTTCACGACCACCAGAGCGCGGCGTCGCATGGACGACCTGTAGCGCGGACCGCTTCGCCGCCCAGACCCGATCCCGGTCGATGCGCTGGACACCGATGTGCGGACGCGGCGGACGCACCGGGAGGTAGGCGTATTCCGGGATCTGCTCGACGCGCAGGTAGATCGGGTTGGCGAAGCGCCGGGTCGCGGGAAGGTACGGCGAGGGCTCCATGGGCACCGTCGGCGCCGTGGCGTGCAACGGGTTGACCAGCACGAAGTCCGCGCCATGCTCGGCGGCAGACCATATGCACAGGTCAGCGAGATCGGCCAGATCGCCGAGCCCCCACGACTGTCGCGAGTGCACGCTGTACAGCTGGACCGCCAGCCCCCAACCCCGTCCGTTGCGCAGCCGGTCTGTGACGCCGATCCACTGCGGTGTGACGACAAGCGTCGCGGATGCTTCGTCGTCGCCGCTGCGCGCATGCAGCGTGTGGTAGCCGAGCGGCAGGTCGTGGGGGACCTCGAAGGACGCCTCGCCGATGAGCCGATCGTCGATCCGCAATGGCTCGTTCCAGTTCTCCAGTTGGCGGAGGTCGTCGCGGACGCCGCCCCGTTCCAACTCCACCCAGACCTCGACCGGAGCGCCGTGCTCGACGTGGACCGGTACGGACGCCGCCGCGCCCTCCCGGGTCACCACGCAGGGCGGCAGCATCCGCCGCCAGGGCTCATCCCGGCGGGCGGCCAGTGCGGCCGCCACCGCTTCGGGAGTGGCCGCCTCGACCCCGAACACGCGCAGCACGGCTATCACCGTCTGCGCTGCGACGCGAACGTGGCGGCCTTGCCAGTCCCAGAACTCGGTCGCGATCCCGTAGCGGTCGGCAAGCTCGGCCAGCGGTCCCTGGACATCTGCCACCCAATGACCTTCTCACCTGCGCCTGCCGTGCTGAAGCCTGGTCCGGCGGTCCGGGCCGGAATGGGTGGACGATGGGGATGTGGCGTTCACGCGCGAGTCTGTGCCGGACCTGGCCGGACGAACCGCTGTGGTCACCGGCGCGAACGGGGGTTTGGGTCTGCAAACCGCGAAGGTGTTTGCGGGCAAGGGCGCCTGCGTGCTCATGGCGGTTCGCGACCAGGCGAAAGC
>DATFRC010000049.1:0-2677 GCA_035263725.1 Jatrophihabitantaceae bacterium
GAACGCAGGCTGTGGCCGACCGAGGTGAGGCACTTGCCGTCGGAGAGACGCCACTTCCAGCCGTGCATCTGGCAGGTGAGCACGCCGTCCTCGACCACGCCGAACCGGGACAGATCGGCCTTCAAGTGCGCACACCGGCGCTGCACCAACCAGCCGTCCAGCTCGATCATCTCGGCGGCCTCGGCGGCGTTCTGCTCCGTGTACCAGCCCTCGGCGTAGTTCAACCGTTCCTCGGACAGGCACTTGAAGAACGCGTAAATGAACTCGTTGTACGGACCGATCCGCTGCGCCGAGAACCGGCACGACAGGAACAGCGAGTTGACCCAGTCGATCTCGTGCTCCGCGACCAGCTTCTCCAGGTAGGCGCGCCGGGTCCGGAACCGGTAGCGCACCTTCTCCCCCGCGTACGCGCGCACCTCGCGCGCCACGAAGTCGAGGACGAAATCGATGTCTCCGCGCTCGGCATCCTCGGCGGTGAACCGCACCCCGCCGTTGATGCCCGCCGCCATGTGGTCGGCCTCCTCGAGTAGCGGCGTGAACCAGCGTTCGATCTCTGCAAGAACGTCGATCTCGGGATGCGCCCAGCTCTTCTTGGCGATCTCGACCTCGGGCATGCGCCGCGCCTGCATGTCGCGCAGGTAGCCGGTCTTGTCGCCGAAGATCGCCTGCGGGTCGACGGGATGCTGCACCCGGCACTCGGGGTCGGCCAGGTCGGCGACCGAGCCCGGCAACAGCAGCCGCGCCTCGCCGTGACCCCGCTCGGCGAGCCAGCCGAGGTAGACGAGCTGGTCGGGAAAGATGTTCGACTCGTCGCCGAAGATGTCGTTGAACCCCCACAGCTCTTCGTCGAGAAAGCACGGAGGGCCGGCCGTCGGAAAGACGAACCGTGCCCCGGCCTCTTCGATGTAGCGCAGCGTGCGGTCGAATTGCCGCTCGCGCTTCGCCTTGCCCAGTGCCTGCTTCGCGCGCTTGGGCAGCTCGTACACCATTGGGAACCAGATCGCGCCGGAGAACTGCACCAGGTAGGCGTCGATAGGGCCGAGCTCGGTGAACGCGCTCAGTTCGGACGGCCGCGCGTCGTTCTGATTCAGCAGTCGCACGGCGCCGTCGTAGACCCACAGCGACGAGTCGCCGATCGGGCCGTCGCTCGGTGACACCAGCGACTGGATCATGATCTGCAGCCCGTCCAGCTCGACGACTTGCTCGGATTCAGGCTTGACGAAGGTCCGGAAGCCCAGGTCGCGCAGTTCGTCCTCGAGCTGCGAGGTCGGGTAGTCGGGCAGCAGGACAGTGATGTCCTTGCGGACGTGGCGGCGCAGCTGCTCGGCGTCGAAGTGGTCGCGATGCAGATGGCTGACGAACAGGTAATCGGCCTGCCCGATGGTGTCCCAATCGAGCTGCGAGTTGTCGGGAAACGGAAACCATGAGCCGAAGTAGGCCGGGTTCACCCACGGATCGGTGAGGATGCTGCCGTGCGCGGTCTCGATCAGCATGCTGGCGTGGCCCAGTCCGGTCACTCGCATGCCTGTCACGGTAACGGTTGGTCGGTGTCCAGCAGCGACCACACCTCCATGTCCTGCCGAACGCCGGCCACCGGAAACGCGCTGCGCAGCACGCCCTCTCGGGTCATGCCGAGCCGGCGCGCCACGGCGATGCTGCGCTCGTTGCTCGGGGTGCAGTGCCATTCGACGCGGCGGATGCCACGTTCGAACGCCCACGCGATCATGTATCGCACCGTCGTCGTCATGAGCCCACGTCCCTGCGCCTCGGGAGCCAGCCAGACGCCAAGTTCGGCAATCCCGAACGGCACGTCGAACACCCGGAACAGTGCACCGCCCATTAGCCGGTCGCCCCGCCATACCCCGAAGATGTGTCCCTCGTCAGCGGCGTGCCGGTCGGCGTAGCGCTGTAGGAACGCGCGGGCGCTGGCCTCGTCGGTGATTGTCGTCGCCCAGGGCAGCCACGGTGCGAGATGCGGGCGCGCGCCCTCGAGGAACTCTGTGAACTCGCCCGCATGCCAGGGCTCTAGCGCCCGTAGCTCCGCGTCGTCGCTCAGGGACAGCTTCAGCATCGCGTCCTCCGTCCATAACAAACGTTCGGTACGTATGATAGCTGCATGCCAGCACCGACCGACCACGATGCGCGCCGGCGGGACGTCTCCGAGGCGGTATGGCGGGTACTTGCCCGGCACGGGTTCGGCGGCTTGACGCTGCGTGCCGTGGCCGCCGAGATGGGGGCCTCGACAGGGCTGCTCACCCACTACTTCCCGTCCAAGGACGCGCTCGTGCGGCATGCACTGACCGTCGCCGAAGCGCGCACCGCGACCCGGCCGCTGCAGCAGGGCGGGCTACGCGAGGCGCTGCTCGACGTGCTGCCGCTCTCGGCGGCGTCCGCCACGATGAACCGCGTCTGGGTCAGCTCCTGGGACGCCGCTCTGGGCAATCCCGAACTGCACGCCGCTGAGCGAGCTCGGTACAAACGCTGGCGCGCCCGGCTGCGTCCACTCGTCGTGGACGCCCAGCGCCGCGGCGAACTGCCGGCCGGCAACGCCGACGACCTCGTGGCCACGGTCGCCGCGTTCACCCACGGGCTGGTCGTGCAGGCGCTCTTCGACCCGCGGACGTTCCCCCGTGCGCGTCAGGTCACCCTCCTCGACGATTTCCTCAAAGGGTTGAAG
>DATFRC010000050.1:0-17043 GCA_035263725.1 Jatrophihabitantaceae bacterium
GATCGCATAATCTCGCCGCCCGGGATCAAAGAAGTGGAGGTTGATTTGAACATGAGGAGCATTCCCTTTCGGCGATAGTGCCTACTCGATCACCTGCGATGCACGCCCTGTGCTTGTGACGACCGCAGAATGTTAGGGGACCACCGTGACCGGCCACCGCGCATCACGCACGAGGCGCACCGCGAGCGACCCCATGAAGCGGTGTCCCCGCTGCGTCGAACGGCCCACGACGACCGCGTCGACCCGCATCTCGTCGGCGAGCTGGACGATCTCGGTGTACGGGTCCCCGCGCCGCTCGATGAACATCACGTCAACGCCGGTCTCGGGAGCACGCTCGGCGATCTGCTCGCGGAGGCTACGCGCGATGCTGTCGTGCATCTGGATCAATGCGCCGACTGCGGCCGGAACACTGGCCGCCATGCCGGCGATCTGGCCGACGTACACAACCACGATCTTGGCGCCTTGGCGGCGGGCCATGCCGGCGGCATAGGCCCCCGCCCGCAGCGACGTTTCGGAGCCGTCGACGGCGACGAGGATCAATGCCGGGCCGTCGGTGCCGAGCTCGTACATGGCAGGTTCCGCTTCCATCCGCCCTTCCGGCAATCATGCCCGTTGGCGTGTGATGCTGTCTCAGGTGACGGAAGAGCGCAACGTTCTGGGCGGGCCACTTGCGGAGTGCGGGATCGACCCGCTCACCGGCTTCTATCGGGACGGCAGTTGCAGCAGCGGCCCGGACGACATCGGCAGCCATACGGTCTGTGCGGTAATGAGCGCGGAGTTTCTCGAGCACCAGCAGCAAATCGGCAACGACCTGAGCACGCCGCGTCCCGAATTCCGCTTTCCGGGGCTGCGGCCCGGCGACCGCTGGTGCGTCGTCGCGTTGCGGTGGCTGGCGTCCTACGAGGTCGGCGTGGCCGCACCCGTCGTCCTGGAGGCGACGAACGAGCGGGCGCTCGACATCGTCCCGCTCGAGGCACTGCGGGAGCATGCGGTCGACGTTCCACCCGACGCCAGCGCGCTGCTGCGATGAGCGCTCGCACGAACCGGCCGATTAGGTCAGCGTCTTCTGCCACTCGGTCAGCTGGCCGATCGGCCGGAAGCCCAGCGCGCGATTCACGCGCAGCATCGGCTCGTTCTCATTGGCGTTCCAGGTGTGGACGCGCCGCACGTTGGGCAGTTCGGCGAGCAATGCCGTTAGGTTCGCCGTCTTGAGCAGCATGCCGAGGCGGTGCCCCCGGTGCTCCTGCAGGACGAGCGTGTCCCACTGAAACGCCGTGTCGGGCATGTGTTCAGCGACGGCGAGCGTCGTGAAGCCGACCAGCCGGCCGCTTGCCTGGTGCCGCGCGACCGTCTCCACGATCCGGCGCCGCTGCTCGCGAGCGAGCTGGAACGCGCGGAGCACCCGGTCGGTGTCCCACTCCTCCTCCGTGTAGTCGAGGGAGCCCATGGGCGGAGCAGTGCTCATCCGCTGCGACAGCACCGCCCGGTCGGTGAGCCACTCGTCGGGGACGCCGTCCCACGACGTCAGGACCTCGTATCCGTCGGCGTGCTTCTCCGCCTCGGCGCGCGCCGCCGCGACGTCAACCGGTAGCTCGAGGCGGCTGCGCAGCTCGCGCTGGGCGATTGTAAAGCCGTGCCGTGGGGCAAAGCCTGCGGCCGGATCGTCGTGCCCGGACGCGACATCCGACTCGGCGCCGAGTACGGTGCGGTGCTCGGCGCAGGCCATCCGCTCGACGTGGTCGAGCAGCGCGCTTCCGATGCCCTGCCGGCGACGGTCCGGGTGCACCGCGACGGTGAAGTCGACCCGATGCGTGTTGTCGGTCAGGGGCAGCGCGACGTCGAGATGTCCGGCAACGGTGCCGTCGCGAACGGCGGCCCAGGCTAAGCGCCGCTGGTAACGCTGGTCGCGGAAGCTGGCGCGGATCTCGTCCGGCGAAGAGACGGTGTGCTCGGCGCCGTACTCGACACGCTGCGATGCCTCCAGCACCGCTCGCCATGCCTCAAGGCCAGCCGCATCCTGTAGGTCCACCGCGACGATCTCCAGCGTCATGACGATGACCGTCGCAGCGGGGTTCCCCGGCGGCAACCTGTTTTCCGCCCAGCTATGTTTCCTGACATGGCCGAATTGCTCCGGGTTACCCAGCACGCCCTGCTGCACCGGATTGCCACTGCTCAGGTCGACGGACGCGCACCGTCGCTCGTCGGCGCCGTCGTGCGCGACGGTGCGCCGGTCTGGATGGGCGGATGGGGTGCGATCGGCGATTCGCCGGACGACACGCAGTACCGCATCGG
Source organism: Jatrophihabitantaceae bacterium (assembly GCA_035263725.1). Lineage (GTDB taxonomy): Bacteria > Actinomycetota > Actinomycetes > Mycobacteriales > Jatrophihabitantaceae > DASXRA01. Next base: position 2,293 of record DATFRC010000050.1, read on the forward strand.
GTCGATCTCCAAGACATTCGTCGCGGTGCAGGTCATGCGACTGCGTGACGAGGGCCGGCTCGACCTTGCCGACCCGCTCGACAAGTACCTGCCGGGGACGCCGGTGGGCGACGTCCGTATCGCCGAGCTACTCGGGCACACCGCGGGGCTGGCGTCCGAGTCGGCCGGGCAGTGGTGGGAACGGGTGCCGGGCGCGCCGGCGCTCTCGGATGCGCTGGGCGCCGACCCGCTGCGGCATCCCGCCGGGCGGCGATTCCACTATTCCAACCCGGGTTTCGGGGTGCTCGGTGCATTAGTGGCGCAGCTGCGTGGCGTGCCCTGGGGCGACGCGTTGCGGCAGGACATCCTCGAGCCGCTTGGTATGACGCGCACGACGCTTATGCCGCAGCAGCCGCATGCGTCCGGGTGGGCGGTCCATCCGTGGGCCGACGTATTGCTGCCCGAGCCTGCCGAGGATGCCGGCCCGATGGCGCCGGCGGGGCAGCTCTGGTCGACGGTTATCGACCTGTGCCGCTTCGTGCGGTTCCTGGCCGAAGGTGATCCGGCCGTGCTTCGCGTCGAGACATTGGAGGAGATGCGCGCGCCGGCGTCCGGCAGCACAGACCGTACCCAGGGGTACGGCCTTGGCGTGCAACTGCTCTATGACGGTGACCGGACCCTGGTCGGCCACACCGGGTCGATGCCGGGCTTCCTTGCCGCGGTCTGGCTCAGCGTGGACGAGCGCCTCGGCGGAATCACCCTGACGAACACAACGGCGGGTATACAGATCGGCAGCCTGGCTGCCGAGCTGATCGACATCGTCGCGTTGCACGAGCCGCCGCTGCCGCCGCCGTGGCAGCCGCTGCAGTCGTTCGACGACGAACTGCTCGCCCTTACGGGCACGTGGTACTGGGGGCCGACGGGGTACAACCTGTACCTACTTGCCGATCGGTACCTGCGGCTCGATCCGCTGCGCGGTTCGGGGCGGGCCTCCCGATTCCGTCCCGAGCCGGACGGCGCCTGGACCGGCCTCGAGGGCTACTACGCCGGCGAGCGGCTGCGGATCGGGCGGGACGCCGGCGGCCGGGTTACCCACGTCGACATCGGCACGTTCGTGTTCACCCGCACGCCTTACGACCCGGCCGCGCAGGTTCCCGGCGGCGTCGACCCGGACGGCTGGCGCGGCCTCTCGTAACCACGTCCCGACCCGCGATGATCTTGGACTTGTGGCGGAATAGCGACCAAAAGTCCAAGATCACGACGACCGTAGGGTGCGACACGCCGATCTATATGTGGTGCGCGCCTTTGTCGTAGTCCCTACATATGGTGGTCGACGTACTGATTCGGCGCCTCAGCCAGCGGCGTTGACGTAGCTCGCGCACGACGATGCGTGCGCGACTGCGTGGTACCCGAAACCCGATCAGCGTGCCGCCCCGACGACGACGGTGCGCCATCCGATGCTGCGCCCGCAACCACCCCGGTGGGTCGGCGCCGTGGCTCCAGGAGGACGTATGACGACCACCGAGATCCCTAGACGCACGACGATGCATGTCCGCAAGCGCAACGGCGACACCGAACCGGTCGACGTGAACAAGATCGTTCGCGCCGTGGAACGCTTTGCCGGAGGCCTCTCGGACGTCGACCCGCTGCGCGTCGCCACCAAGACGATCAGCGGCCTGTACGACGGCGCCACCACCGCGGAGCTTGACCGGCTCTCGATCCAGACCGCCGCCGAGATGATCGGCGAGGAGCCGCAGTACTCGAGGCTGGCGGCCGGACTGCTTTCCGGTTATATCGGGAAGGAGGTGCGCGGCCAGGGCATAGCCTCGTTCAGCCAGGCTGTGAAGCTGGGCCACGCCGAAGGCCTGATCGGCGACGCGACGGCTGCCTTTGTGAAAGACAATGCGCGCAAGCTCGACGACGCGATAGATGTCGAGGCGGACCGGCGCTTCGAGTACTTCGGGCTGCGCACCGTCTACGACCGGTACCTGCTGCGCCATCCGCACACTCGCCAGGTGATCGAGACATCGCAGTACTTCCTGCTGCGCGTCGCCTGTGGCCTGTCGGCAACGCCCGCCGAGGCCATCGGCTTCTACCGGCTCATGTCGTCGTCGGCCTACCTGCCAAGTTCGCCGACCCTGTTCAACTCCGGCACCCGGCACACGCAGATGTCCTCGTGCTACCTGCTGGACTCGCCGCGTGACGAGCTCGACTCCATCTATGAGCGCTACGGACAGGTTGCGCAACTGTCCAAATACGCCGGTGGCATCGGCATCTCCTGGTCCCGCGTGCGCTCACGGGGGGCGCTGATCCGCGGCACGAACGGCCAGTCGAACGGCATCGTGCCGTGGCTGCGCACGCTGGACGCCAGCGTGGCGGCGGTCAACCAGGGTGGCCGCCGCAAGGGGGCCGCGTGCGTCTACCTCGAACCGTGGCACCCGGACGTCGAGGAGTTCCTCGAATTGCGCGACAACACCGGGGAGGACGCGCGCCGCACGCACAACCTCAATCTCGCCAACTGGATCCCGGATGAGTTCATGCGCCGTGTCGAGGCGGACCAGACATGGTCGCTGTTCGACCCGGACGAAGTACCCGAGCTGCCCGACCTGTGGGGAGCGACGTTCGACGAGGCGTACCGGCGCGCGGAGACCGATGGCAGGTACGTGCGGCAGATCAAGGCTCGCGACCTCTACGGCCGGATGATGCGCACCCTCGCCCAGACAGGCAACGGCTGGATGACGTTCAAAGACGCGGCCAACGCCAAGTGCAACCAGACCGGTATGCCTGGAAATACAGTCCACCTGTCGAACCTGTGCACTGAGATCGTCGAGGTGTCATCGGACTCCGAGACAGCCGTGTGCAATCTCGGTTCGGTGAATCTCGCGGCGCACCTCGGGCCGGACGGTCTCGACTGGGCGAAGCTGCGCGCCACTGTGCGTACCGCGGTCACATTCCTCGACCGCGTCATCGACATCAACTACTACCCGACGCGGTCAGCCGCTGCCTCGAACCCCCGTTGGCGTCCTGTCGGTCTGGGCGTAATGGGCCTTCAGGACGTGTTCTTCGCGCTGCGGCTGCCGTTCGACAGCCCTGCTGCCCGGGAGCTGTCGACGCGCGTTGCCGAGGAGATGTATCTGAGCGCCCTGGAGACCTCAGCCGATCTGGCTGAACAGTTCGGACCGCACCCCGCGTTCGCGCAGACTCGAGCGGCGAGCGGCGAGTTGCAGCCCGACCTGTGGGGCGCGAGCGTCAGCCAGACGGAGCGGTGGAGTGCCGTACGCGGGCGTATTGCCGAGACCGGACTGCGGAACTCGCTGCTTGTCGCTATCGCACCCACTGCCACGATCGCATCGATTGCCGGCTGCTACGAATGCATCGAGCCGATGGTGTCGAATCTGCTCAAGCGGGAGACGCTGTCCGGCGAATTCCTTCAGGTCAACACCGCGCTGGTCCGCGAGCTCAAGGCGCGCGACCTGTGGACGCCCGAGATCCGCGACGCGATCAAGCGTGCTGACGGTTCGGTGCAGGCGATCGAGGCGATCCCGGCCGACCTGCGCGACCTGTACCGAACCGCGTGGGAGCTGCCGCAGCGCGCGCTGATCGACCTCGCCGCGACGCGGGCAGCGTTCGTCGACCAGAGCCAGTCGCTGAATCTGTTCATGAGCGCGCCGTCCATCGGCAAGCTCAGCTCGATGTATCTGTACGCCTGGAAGTCCGGGCTGAAGACCACGTACTACCTGCGCTCTCGGCCTGCGACGCGCATCCAGCAGGCGACGGTGAGCGCGGTCGCCTGCAACCTGGAGAATCCCGAGTCCTGCGAGGTGTGTCAGTGATGTTGCTCGACCCTGGCATGGACCTGACATTGCGCCCGATGCGGTACCCGCAGTTCTATGACCGGTTCCGGGACGCGATCAAAAACACCTGGACGGTAGAGGAGGTCGACCTGCACTCCGACCTGAAGGACCTCGCGCGGCTCACGCCGGCCGAGAGACACCTGGTGAACCGCCTCGTTGCCTTCTTCGCCACCGGCGACACCATCGTGGCGAACAACCTGGTGCTCAACCTCTACCAGCACCTCAACGCACCTGAAGCGCGGCTGTACTTATCCCGCCAACTGTTCGAGGAGGCCGTACACGTCCAGTTCTATCTGACTCTGCTCGACACGTACGTGCCGGACGAGGGTGAGCGGTTCGAGGCATTCGCCGCTGTGGAGAACATCCCGTCGATCCGTCGTAAGGCCGAGTTCTGCTTCAGGTGGATCGACTCGGTCTTCGAGCTGGGCAAGCTGCGCACCCGTGACGACCGGCGAACACTTCTGCTGAATCTGATCTGCTTTGCGGCCTGTATCGAGGGCCTCTTCTTCTACGGTGCCTTCGCCTACGTGTACTTCCTGCGATCCAGGGGGTTGCTGCACGGATTGGCGTCCGGCACCAACTGGGTGTTTCGCGACGAGTCGATGCACATGGCATTCGCGTTCGACGTGGTCGACACGGTGCGCCGCGAAGAACCGGAGCTGTTCGACGAGGCGCTCACGTCCCAGGTACGCGAAATGATCGCCGAGGCGGTCGCCTGCGAGGTGCAGTATGCCGAGGACCTGCTCGGGCCGGGCGTTCCGGGGCTGCCGCTTTCCGACATGACTTCCTACCTCCAATACGTGGCTGACCGGCGACTCGCGCAGCTGGGCCTCCCGCCCGAGTTCGGGGCCGCCAATCCGCTCGCGTTCATGGAACTGCAGGACGTCCAGGAGCTGGCGAACTTCTTCGAGCGACGGGTCTCGGCGTACCAGGTGGCTGTGACCGGATCGGTCGGTTTCGACGAGGACTTCTAACCCGTTTTCACCCCGATTGAGCAAGGATCTCTGGTCTGAGACGAGGGATTCTTGCTCAATCGGTCAGGGGGTGCGTAGGACGTCTAGCAGGGCGGTGCCGACCGGGGAGCCCAGCCCGGTGCAGGCGTCCCAGCCCGGGCCGGCCGAATAGGCGCCGTTGTCGCCGGAGGTGATGTCGCGAAACCCCGGCGCCGGTTGGCCGGCCCGTACGCCGGCGTATAGTGCCGGCTGGGGCATCCCGAGTGGGCGGGCGAGCGCCTGCGCCAGCCGGGCGGCCAGTGCCGCCCAGAGCGGTGCCGCTGCGCTCGTTCCGCCGAACACCAAAGCCTCGCCGTCGACGTAGACCTGGTAGCCCGTGCTCGGGTCGGCGTTGGCGGCCACGTCCGGCACGCCGCGTCCGGTGCCGCCATCGGGGCGGGGCGGCACACCGGCGTTTGCCTGCCAGGACGGCAGGTCGTAGACGTCGCTGACCCCGCCGCCAGTGGCGCCTCCGCCCGAGCCGCCGTTCCATACAGTCTCGCTGGATACGGTGCCAGTCGACGGATCGGCGTGCAGGGTCGTCCCGCCGCAGCCGAGCACGTTCGGGCTGGACGCCGGGAAGTCGCAGTGCACGCCGCTACCGGCTCCGTCGCTGCTGCCGTTGTCGCCGGATGCCGCGGTCACCGTGACGCCCAGCGCGGCGGCGTCCGCGAACGCGCCGTCCATCGCGGAACGCGCCTGACCGGTCCACGAGTCCTCGCTCTGCCCCCAGCTGATGCTGATCGCGGTCGGCGTCGGGTCCGCATGTGTCGCAGTACTTACCGCATCGAGGAATCCGGCGTCGGTGTTCGGCGCGAAGTAGACAACCAGGCTGGATCTCGGGGCGATGCCGCCGGCCACTTCGATGTCCAGCACCACTTCGCCGTCGGCGCTTCCGGGGTCGCCCACGGGTTGATTGCCAGCGCCGTCGACGCCCACCGCGCTGAGGTCCGGGGCAGCGAGGCCGAGGCCGGCGAAGTAATGATCCAGGTCGGACTGGACGTACCCGCCACCCAGCTCGATGATCGCGATCGTCCGGCCGCTGCCATCCGTACTCTCGGGCATGGAGTAGATGCGGGCGAGCTGCGGCGGGCTGTAGCTGGTGGCGGCGGCATCAGGCGTGACGGTGCGGAAGTGGCTGTGCGCCTGCGGACGGTCGTCCAGTCCCAGCACCGCGACGACGACGCCCGCGAGCGCTTTCGGTAGCGACAGTCCACCCTCGCGGTAACGGTGCTCGATTTTATCGGGTCGGCGAACCCGCGATAGCGAGGTCCCGAATGCCGTGCTGAGGACGCCTGCCGATCCGGCGATGCGCACCCGGCGCGATGCGGCGTCGACGTCGAGCACGTCGATGCCGAGCTCGCGCAGCGCGGAGGTCACCGTGTCGACATCGGCCGGGTCCGCGCCGTGCTGAGTGGCCAGCTCAGCAGTGGCGAGGCGGGCGTCCGGCGGCAGCGGAGCGCGCCGCCGCAGCACGAGCGTCGCGCTGAGCCTTTCGGACGCGTCAATCGGGCCGATCAACTCGATGTCAGCCAGGGGCGGGCGAAAGCTACCGGGCAGTGTCACAGCGCCCATTCTGGCGTAGTACGCGTCAAGCGTCGGCGAGTTCCCGCGGCACGGCGACGACGTCGACGAGCGCGCCGTTGCGCCAGACGGTGATCTCCACGCGCCGCCCGATCGCGTCCTCGACCATGCGCTTCTGCAGCGCTGTCGTGGTCACCACCGGATCGCCGTCGACCGCGACGAGGACGTCGCCCACCCGCAGCCCGGCCTGAGCGGCGGGGCTGCCCTCGATCACCTCGGCGACGCGCATGCCGCTGCGGCGTCCGAGACGCTCGACCAGCGGGGGAGGCAGCGGAGCTTGCGCGCCGGCCACGCCGAGCCAGGCCCGGCGCACCCGGCCGCTTCGCATGAGCGTGGTGATGATCTGCCGGGTGGTGTCGTTGATCGGCACCGCCAGTCCCACACCGATGCCCGCCACGGCCGTGTTCACGCCGACGACGTGGCCCCTGCTGTTGGCTAGCGCACCGCCGCTGTTGCCCGGATTGAGCGCCGCATCCGTCTGGATCACCTCGTCGACAACGCGTCCCGCCCTGGTGGGCAGCGAGCGGCCAAGTGCAGAGACGATGCCGGCCGTGACGCTGCCGGCGAGACCCAACGGGTTGCCGAGGGCGACGACGAGTTGGCCCACCCGGAGTTGGGCGGCGTCGCCGAGCGTGACGGCCGGCGGCACTGCGCCGCGGGCACGCAGCACCGCGAGATCGGAGAGCGCATCACGCCCGATTACGTCCGTGCGGACCTCGGTGCCGTCGGCGAACGCCGCCTCGGCACCGTCGGCACCCTCGACAACGTGCGCGCTGGTCAGGAGAAAGCCGTCGTTGGTTATCACGCTCGCGCTTCCCGCGCCCTGCCCGCGCCGAGTGCGCACCCGTAGGCTCGCGACGCTCGGCAGCACCGTCTCGGCGACGCGCACCACTGTCGCGGAGTAGGCGTCCAATTCGTCGCTCATGCCCTCTGTCTCTCGTCGCGTGAGCGCTGCTCGCTGGTTGCGCTGTTCACGCGCCGAGACGCCCACTCGTCGGGTCAACCTCCTGCCCGGCAGCTTCGTGCCTGACGTTCGCCTTAAGCGGACGGTTAATCATGTCGGTACCCGGGGGAAGATGGACGCATGACGAGCCGAATCGAGGCCTGGGCAGGCCAGCACATGTCCGACTCCGAGGCGGCACGCGCCGACGCCGAGGCGGCACAGTACGCCGAGAGCCGCAGACGGGCCGCCCGAGTCGTGGCGGCGTGCTCGTCCGACGCGGACGAGTTCCGCCTGCTCGCCGAGATGCTCGGCCTCGATCGCGCGGATCTCGTCGCCGCGCGGCGGCGTACGAAGAACTCGCACCGAGCCGCATAGCGCGCCGGCTTACCCGGCCGAATAGGCTCACTGCGTGGAATATCGGCAGCTTGGCAGGTCGGGGCTACGCGTTTCGGCGCTCACCCTCGGCACCATGACGTTCGGCGGCGTCGGCTGGGCGAGTGCCGTCGGCACCACCGACCTCGACGGGGCGAAGCGCCAGATCGGGATGTGCATCGACGCGGGCGTCAACCTGTTCGACACCGCGGACGCGTACTCGGGTGGAGTTTCCGAGGAGATCCTCGGCCAGGCACTCGGCGGCACACGTGACGACGTGCTGATCGCGACCAAGGTCCGTATGCCCATGGGCGACGGCCCCAACGACGCGGGCCTGTCGCGGCACCACGTGATCCGCGGGTGCGAGGCGTCGTTGCGGCGACTGGGCACCGACCACATCGATCTGTACCAGGTGCACGAGTGGGACGGGCAGACGCTGCTCGACGAGTCGCTCGGCGCCCTGGATTCGCTGGTGCAGTCGGGCAAGGTGCGCTACGTGGGCGCATCCAATTACGCCGGCTGGCAGCTGATGAAGGCGCTCGGCGTCGCCGACCGGAACCACGCCCCCCGATTCGTCAGCCAGCAGATCTACTACTCACTGCAGGCGCGCGACGCAGAGTACGAACTGGTGCCGCTCTCGCTGGACCAAGGGCTGGGCATCCTGGTGTGGAGCCCGCTCGCCGGCGGCCTTCTCTCCGGCAAATACCGCCGTTCCGACCGCAACCCGGAGGGCACCCGCCGGTTCGTCGGCTGGGACGAGCCGCCCGTGTACGACGAGGCCAAGCTCTACGACACGATCGAGCTGCTGCTCGAGGTCGCGGCCGGGCACGGCGTCTCCGCCGCGCAGGTCGCGCTGGCGTGGACGCTGGGCCGGCCAGGTATCACCTCGGTGGTGATCGGGGCGCGTACCGATGAACAGCTCGCCGACAACCTGGCCGCCGCCTCACTGCGGCTCACCGGCGACGAGCGGGCAAGGCTCGACGAGGTGAGCGCGATGCCGCTGCTCTACCCATACTGGCACCAGGCCAATACCGCGGCAGACCGCCTGAGCGACGCCGACCGCAGCCTGCTGGGTCCGTATATCTAACGGCAGCGGCAGGCGCTTGCGCGGAACAGCGGAACGCGACCCTCGAGAAGGACCCGTGAGGCGATGAGGCTCGCGCGAAGGGCCGCCGAGAGACAGGCACTGGCGGATTAGGCCGTGGCGCTGCGCCGCCACAGGTCGATGCCGCCGTCGACGGCGTGCTTGTCGATCTCGGCCAGCTCCTCTTCGTCGAAACCCAGCGTACGCAGCGCACCGAGGTTCTCGTCGAGCTGCACGACGCTGCTGGCGCCGATCAGCACCGACGTCACCCGGGGGTCGCGAAGGCACCAGGCCAGCGCCATCTGGGCGAGGGACTGGCCGCGCCGCTTCGCGATGTCGTTCAGCGCCCGGATGTGCGTCACGTTCTGCTCGGTGAGCCAATCGCGAGACAGCGACGAACCCTCCGCCATCCGAGAATCCGCCGGCACTCCATCGAGGTATTTGCCGGTGAGCATGCCCTGGGCGAGGGGCGAGAATGCGATGCAGCCGATGCCCTCTTCCTCCAGCGTCTCAAGCAGCCCACGCTCGATCCAGCGGTTGAGCATCGAGTAGGACGGCTGGTGGATCAAGAGCGGGGTGCCCAAGTCACGCAGGATCTGTGCCGCGTCGGCCGTGCGCTCCGCGGAGTACGACGAGATGCCGGCATACAGCGCCTTGCCCTGGCGCACCGCGGCGTCCAGCGCGCCCATCGTTTCCTCGAGCGGAGTGTCGGGGTCGAAGCGGTGCGAGTAGAAGACGTCGACGTAGTCGAGGCCCATGCGGGCAAGCGACTGGTCGAGGCTTGCCAGTAGGTACTTGCGCGATCCGAACTCGCCGTACGGGCCCGGCCACATGTCCCAGCCGGCTTTCGTCGAGATGAACAACTCGTCGCGATAGGGCTTGAGGTCCGCGCGCACGGCTTGGCCGAAGTTCATCTCTGCGCTGCCGTAGGGCGGGCCGTAGTTGTTGGCCAGGTCGAAGTGCGTGATGCCTCGATCGAACGCCGCGCGCAGGATCGCCCGCTGCGTGTCAAGCGGCCGGTCGTCGCCGAAGTTGTGCCACAGGCCGAGCGAGATCAGCGGCAGCTTGACACCGCTGCGCCCGCAGCGCTGGTAGGTCATCTCGTCGTAGCGGTTCTGGGCGGCAACGTAGCTCACGTCCGTCAGCCTACGAGCAGCTCCGTCGCTAGCCGACGGCGCGGGGAGCCCGGTATCTGCTAGGCCGTGGGCAGCTGGTAGCTGGCGAACTGATCGCGCAACGTCCGCTTCGAGAACTTGCCGACACTGGTCTTCGGCACCTCGTCGATGAACGCGACGTCGTCGGGCATCTGCCAGCTGGTGAACTTCGGCCGCAGGAAGTCGAGCACCTCCTCCTTGGTCAGCTCTTCGCCGGGCTTGACGACCACGCAGGCGAGCGGGCGCTCCATCCACCTCGGGTGCGGCACCGCGATCACGGCGGCCTCGGACACCTTCGGATGCGCCATGATCTCGTTCTCCAGCTCGACAGTGCTGATCCACTCGCCGCCCGACTTGACGAGATCCTTCGTCCGGTCGACCAGGCGCAGATATCCCAATGGCGAGATCGCCCCCACGTCGCCGGTACGCAACCAGCCGTCCGCCGAGAACTGCTCGCCCGGCTCGTCCGTGCGGTAGTACTGGCTGGCGATCCAAGGGCCGCGGCACTCCAGCTCGCCGACCGCCGTGTTGTCCCAGGGCAGTAGCTCGCGCGTGCCGGGATCGACAACGCGCATTTCCACGCCGGGAGCGGCGATGCCCGCCGTCGCCCGGACATCCGCCTGCTCCTCCTCGGAGCACCCGTCGAACTCGCTGCGCAGGTAGGCGACACTGCCCAGCGGCGACAGCTCGGTCATGCCCCACGCCTGTGTGATCGGCAGGCCGATCTTGGCTCGCCACGCCTCGGAGAGGGCCTTCGGCACCGCGGAGCCGCCACAGATGATCGTGCGCAGGTGCGACAGATCGCGCCCCTCGAGGTACGGCACCAGCGCCATCCAGATCGTCGGTACTCCGCCGGTGATCGTGACCTGTTCCGTCTCGAGCAGGTCGATGATCGCCTGCGGAGACAGATCCGGGCCCGGCATCACCAGCGACGCGCCGGCCATCGCCGCCGTGTACGGCAAGCCCCACGCGTTGGCGTGGAACATCGGCACGACGGGCAGGATCGTGTCCCGTTCACTGATGCTGAACACCGCTGCGCTCATCGACGCCAACGAATGCAGCCACGTCGAGCGGTGGCTGTACAGGACACCCTTCGGATGGCCGGTGGTGCCCGTCGTGTAGCACATTGCGGCGGCCCGGTTCTCCTCGGTGACCCGATCGCTGAAGTCGACCTCGTCCGCGCCGTCGACGACCTCCGCCCAATGCAGGATGCGCGGATCAGCGGGGATCTCGGCCGGGGCGCCGTCGTCCATGACGATCACGTGCTTGACGGTGTCGAGGCTCGGCAGGTACCTGCTGAACAAGGGCAGCAGCGACCGATCGACGAAGAACGCCTCGTCCTCGGCGTGATTAGCCGTGTAGACAAACTGCTCGCGCGCGTAGCGCAGGTTGCCGGTGTGCAAGATCCGCCCGGTGCCTGGCACCGCAAAGTACAGCTGCGTGTGCCGGGCGGTGTTCCACGCGAACGTGCCCACCCGGCCGTCATCGCCGATGCCGAGCGAGTCCAGGGCCGACGCCAGCCGGCGGGCTCCGGCAGCCAGCTCCGCGTACGTCATGCGCTCGAGGCCGGTTACGGTGCGCGTCGTGACCGTCTTCGCACCGAAGTACTGCTCGCACCGGGCGAGCAGCCAGTTGATCGTGAGCGGCAGGTCTTGCATCAGCCCGTCCATGCCGGGAATCGTGCCCGCGAACGAGGCCGTCAGCAACGGGTGTCACGGGTAGCTCCGGGTGATCAGGTACCTGCGGGTGCGTGCCGTCCCGGCCGTGAGGAAGCCGGCGAGCCCGGAAAGATAGGCGGCGACCGAAGGGTCGCGGCTCGCGTCGATGTCGGCCGCGCCCGGGACGTAGCTGGCGTTGATGTCGTGGTTGGCGATGATGGCGCCGTGATCGTGATGGACGGTGACGGTGGTGACGTTGACCCGGTCGGGATTGGGCGCACCGTCGAGATGCGGCACGACGTCACAGTCGTTCTCGATAGCCAGCACATCGACATCTCCCGGGACAGCGCCAGCAACCGGCCCGATCGGTGCGCCGGCCGTCACCACGTGCGACACATGGAACTCGGTACCCGTTGCCAGGTGCCGGGCTGCGTCGATCGCCACCATTCCGCCCTCACTGTGCCCGACGAGCAGCACATCGTCGCTTGGCTGCACGCCGGCTCGGTGCATTGCCTCGACGATGCCCCGCTCGTAGGTGGTGACCTCGCCGGCGATCGCGCGCAGGTTCGTGACGAGACTCGTGACGTCGTGGTTATGCAGCGCGGGTGACCAGTCCTTCGTGCCCGGGACGTCGACGATCACGTGGCGGTGGCCGTCCGTGCCCTGCAGCAGCCGCACATCGATCTCGCCGGGCCGGCCGAGATGCCGTAGGCCGAGCCCGGCCAGCACGTCGCGCAGGTTGCGCGGCGGCCCGGCTGCGTCGGCCACCGTGTCGTCGCCGAGCGAGGTCACCTGCGGCGAGCCGTCGTCGAACGCCCGCGAGAGCAGCCGAGTGCCGCCGGACACCGAGCCCCAGGTGAAGACGTCGGCAGAGGCGCCGATTGCCAGGTCGGCGAGCTCCGGGTCGTCGGTGAGCAGCCGCTGCAAGGCTGCGCCCGGCGCGCCCCGACCGAAGGCCGCCGCGGCGTCGGCGATGGCGGCCGGCGCGTGCACCAGCGCATCGACTTCGGGCGCGATGCGTTGGTCGAGCCGGTCCGCGGCGATATAGGCGGCGGCAGCGGCACGCAGGCCCATGTCGACCGCAGAACATCGAGCGGCCAGCCAGGTGATCCCGTTGGGACCGTCCAGCGCGGCGAGCAGCCGGGCCTCGAATTCCCCCGCACCGCCCGGGTCGAGCACCGCGGACGCTATGACTGCCGGGTGCACGAGGTAGCCGTGCAAGCGGAGGGCAGCCTCGCCCGTGCTCCCGGCAGCGCTGCCGAACAGCCGGGCGGCGGCCGTCATGTCGTCGTAGTGGGCCTCGACACCGTTCGCGCCGCCACGCACCGACACGGGCCCGCCCATCACGAGCCCGCCGCAGGTGCCCGCATGTCACAACCCCAGGACGTGCGCGACGCCGTGGACAGCTGCCGTCGCCGTTCGCTCGGCTGCGCGCACGACGGCCTCGGCGCGACGCACCGCCGCCGCGTGTTGCCGCAACGCGTGCGCCGCGTCGTCGACCTCGCCAGCGGCGCGGCGAAAACGGCACGCCAGGTCGTGGACGTCGCCGCGAAACGCCGTCGCCGCGGTGGAACGCCAGCGCACCCCCTCCGCAGCGGCCGCGAGCCGCGAGGCACGGTTGCGCAGGTCGTCGGCATGGCCGCCGACGCGCCGGGCCACGGCCTCCAGAGCCGCCGTGTCAGGGAGCACCGCCATAGACCACACGCTGCCGTGTCCGGCAGAACTCAGAAACCGCTCCCGGCAATATGTGGACAACGTGATTCGCTGTCCACAGCACGCCAATCTCCTATTGACACGACACGCCGTGGTTGACAAGCTCCGCCGACCGTCCCGGTTCCGTCAGCTACGGTGAGGACCGATCAAGGCCCGGATCACGAAGGGGAGCGCGCAGCATGGAGTCCGCTCACGCTTCAGCCGACGCCGATGCGACGGTCGGCGCCGAGGCTCCGGCCGGCGAGCAAGCGGGGGCAGCAGGCCTCACGCGGCGGGATCGCGAGATTCTGATGTTCGAGCGGCAGTGGTGGAAGTATGCGGGCGCCAAAGAGCAGGCGGTCCGCGAGCTGTTCGACATGTCAGCGACCCGTTACTACCAGGTGCTGAACGCATTGATCGATACGCCGGCCGCTCTCGCTGCCGACCCGCTGCTCGTCAAGCGGTTGCGGCGGCTGCGCGCGAGCCGGCAGCGGCAGCGCTCCGCACGCCGCCTCGGCATCGACGTCTAGGCGGACGCCTGGCCGGCACACAGCCGCCAGTCTCGTAGGTCGTGTCCCCAGGCGGTGCTGACCAGCGCGGGTTATCCTGCGGCTAACCATGACCAGCCGCGTACCCTCGCCGCCCCCCCGACGGAGGTATGACCGCGTCGGGGGCACCGTCCTCGCCGTCCTCGGTGTGGGCGTGGCCGTGGTGGCCGTGATTGCGCTGCGGCACCCGAACGGGCGGCAGGCGCGCCCGGTTTCGCTGCGAAGCACTGCGACCGCCACGGTCACGGCGACCCCGACACCGTCATCGAGCGCACCGTCGGGGCAGTCGTCGACGCCTGGCTCCACAAGCTCGGTCGCGGCCCATTCCGTCCCACTCGTCGTGCTGAACAACACATCCACGATCGGTCTCGCCAAGACGGCCAGGCAGCGTTTCCAGGCTGCGGGCTGGACGGTCACGTCGGTCGGCAACATCACCAACGACATCATCTCCACGTGCGCGTACTACGACCCCAGCGACCCGGCGAACCAGCAGGCGGCGTTGGAGTTGCAGCAGGAGTTCCCCGCGATCAAGCGGGTGACGGAGAAGTTCCCTGAGCTGCCGCCCGGGCCCATCGTCGTTGTGCTCACCACCGACTATTCCTGACCGCCGGATTCGGCTCTGCGGGTGCGCCGCTCGCTGCCGCTCGGGCGCGACCTCGAGCCGAGCCTCGCTCCGCTCGGCCTGCGCCGCGGCCGGCGGTCTCTTCGCGCAAGCGCTCATGGCTGATAGTCGGTATGGAAGAATGACTAGGGACAACTGAACAACCGCTCATCAAGAGGGGCAGAGGGAACGGCCCGATGAAGCCCCGGCAACCACTGCGATGACTCGCTCCTGAACCGTGCGAGGCCGCCGCAGCAGGTGCCAATTCCGTCCCGGCGCGACCGTGTCCG
>DATFRC010000051.1:0-17057 GCA_035263725.1 Jatrophihabitantaceae bacterium
CCCAGATCGTGCCGTCGTCGTCAGCCGAAATGTGCACGCGCCCCTGCCGGCCGAGCGCACCGCCTTGGCTCGCGATGTACGGCGCGCGCGCACGACCGGTACGCAGCAGCCATTCGCCGAGCGAGGCGTTGAGGCTGCCGGTGACCGGATCTTCCGCGGTGCGGCCATTCTTCGGAAAGAACGCCCGGACCTCGAATGCGGTGGCCGAGCCCGCCGGATACCGGCCGATCGCGCCGACGTACAGCGAGCCTAGATTCCCGGGCCAGAGCGCGCGCACCGCGTCGGCATCGGCGAGCAACACGGCGACCCAGCCCGGGCCGTTGTCGACCCACTGTGCATCGACGATCTCGGTGCGGTCGATACGCAGGCCCGCTGCAATCTCCGCCAGCAGCGGCTCGTCGACCGGGCCGGAACGCACCAGCGGCGGGGCAGCGAATGCGAGAACCTCACCGCTGCGCCGTATGGGGATTGCCCCGGCTTTGCATTCCTGGACGACGCGGTCCTTGATGGTGCCTGTCGCGGAGATCCAGGCATGGCAGGTCCCCAGCGTCGGGTGTCCCGCGAAAGGCAGTTCGGTGCTGGGCGTAAACATGCGCAAGGCGTAATCCGCAGTGGCCATCGTCGGCGACACCACGAACGCCGTCTCGGAAAGATTCGTCCACGCGGCGAAGCGCTGCATCTGCTCCGTGGACAAGCCCTCGGCGTCGAGCACGACGGCCACCGGGTTGCCGGCGTACGGGACTTCGGCGAACACGTCCACCTGGCAGAACCGGCGCACGAGCGACAAGTGTAGGGCGGCGTCCTAGGCGAGCACTCGGTCAAGCACGTGTTCGCGCAGGAAGCTCAGCTCGGCATCGACGGCCCGCTCGTGACCGCCGAGGAACGGCTCGTAGTGACCGCCGGGCAGGCGCACCACCTCCGCCCGGGGAGCGCTTCGGACCGCGCCGATCGTTAGCTGCGCCGGCGTCGTGGCGTCGTCGTCGCACACCACCGCGAGCAGCGGCGAACGCACCCGGAAGGCGTACCGGCCGGGGCGATAGAACGCGAACCGCAGCGCTGAACGCGCAGCCACCGCTTGCTGCCAGTCCGGGTGGCTGCTGGCATCCAGCGCCAGCGCGCCATCCTGGGCGTCCGGGGTCGTCAGCACCGCGACACTGCCCGGCGGGCCGGCCAGCGGTACGAGCCGGGGCGCAAACCCGACGAGGCTGCCGAGCGCATCGAGCATCCCCCGACCGGTGAAGCGCAACATGGCCAGCGGCTTCTGGTACCGCGAGGCGTTGCGCAGGCTGGCCAGCCCGCCGACGTGCGGCGTCTGGGCGATCACCGCGGCCAGATCAGGGTTGCCCGCCGCGACCGGGAACAGGTGACCGCCGGACGCCGAGAAACCCCAGATCGCGACGCGGGCCGGGTCGACGTCGGGCAGCGTTCGGGCGTAGTCGATCGCGGCCTGCCAGTCAGCGAGCTGGTGCCTGATCGGCAGGACCAGACGCGGCTCACCGCTGCTCTCGCCGAGGCCGCTGTAATCGAATGCCAGCACGGCGTACCCGACCTCGTGGAACCGCTGCGCGAACATGTCGGTCGCCGGCTCCTTCGTCACGGCGAAACCTCCCGCCATGACGACGCAGGCACCGTTGGTTCCCGGGTAGTGCCAGGCGATGTGCTCGGTCCCGCCGCTGACGAATCGAACCTTCTCCCGGTCCACAGCCCTCACCCGACTTCGCGCTCGCCTCAATCCGATAAGTGAACCGTATGGTTCACACGGCGTCCATCGCAATTCGCGCCACGAACGTGAGGTGTTGGTCAACCGTGATGCTGATGGGCCGGCAGCCGAGCCGGTGCAGCCAGCGCAGCAAGCGGCTCGGGTCGACGGGGTTGTAGGCGTCGCCGCGGTGGAACTCGCGCAATTCGTTGCTGGCCAGGCTGTCCGCACCGACGAGGAACCCGCCCGGGCGCAGCACCCGCACCACCTCCTCGAGCAGGCGCTGCTGTTCCTCAACGGTCGGCACGTGGTGCAGCATCGTGAACGTCGCGGCCGAGTCGAATGTCCCGTCCGCGAAGGGCAGGTCGGTCGCGTCGGTGGCGATCGCCTCGACGTTCGTTCCCGCATAGCGCTCCGCCAACGCGGCAGCCGCTCCGGGATCGGCGTCTACGGCGACCAGCCGCGCGACGCGATGCCGCAGCCATTCGGTGGCCGCGCCCGGCCCGGGCCCGACCTCGATCATCTGCGTGCCCAGGTCGACCTCGTCCAGCAACGGCTTCAGTACGTTGGTGCGCAGGTGCTCCGCCCATTCGGCGCTGGAACACAGCACGGCGTGGTTTTCGTTCATGTGCGCCACGCTAGAAACAGCCCACCGCCGTCGTCGACGACGTAGGCTGCCAAGCTGTGTCGGCAACTGGACAGGATTGCGGCATAGATCAGGTCGGGTCCCCGGCGGTCCTGGTCGCGACGTTCGCGATGCCCACGGCCAGTCGCTACACCCGCCACACCCACGACACGCATCAACTCGCCTGGGCGGCCCGCGGCGTCCTCATCGTGGCCACCGACGCCGGCACCTGGGTGTTGCCTCCGGCTCGGGCACTCTGGATCCCCGCCGGCGTCGAGCACGAGACGATCGCCAGCGCGACCACAACGATGCGAAGCCTTTACTTCAGCAGGCACATGTGCCCGATCACCTGGTCGCAGCCGCAGCCTGTCGCGGCCAACCCCCTGTTCGCCGAACTGATCGGCTACCTTGCCCGATCCGACCTCGGCGACGAGCGTCGTGAGCGCGCCGAGGCGGTACTGCTCGATCTCCTCGAGCCCGTCGCGGTCGCCACCGTGCACGCTCCGGTCCCCGACGACGACTGCGCCGCGCAAGTTGCCCGTTCACTGCTGGACAATCCCGCAGATCAGCGCAGCCTCGAGGAGTGGGGCCGGCAGGTGTGCGTGAGCGCGCGCACCCTGGCCCGCGCGTTTCATCGCGACACCGGACTCGGGTTCGATCGCTGGCGGACGCTCGCCCGCATCCAGGCGGCGCTGCCGGAACTCGCCGCCGGCGAGCCGGTCAGCCACGTGGCCCGGCATGTCGGCTACCAGACGACCAGTGCCTTCGTCGCAGCGTTCCGGCGCGAAACCGATACCACGCCGGGGGCGTACTTCCAGGCCAAGCCGGCCTGATCACAGGGTTGCGGGCACGCTCACACTGCGCCCGTGTCGGGGCGCCGTAACTCGTGGCGGACGAAGACGAGCAGGGCTCCGACGGCGATCAGGAACAGGATGATGAGCGCCACCGCGTGCCAGTCGTAGTACCACTCCGCGCGGCCCGGCACCTGCTCCGCCGCTGCCGGGCTGAGCGCGACGACCTGGCGGACCGGCTGGCGCGCGACCCGGGTGGGCGCTCCGGCAGTCCGCGTGGTCGGCCGGGCAGCCGGCTGCTTGGGCAAAGCGGCACGGGCCACCGGTGTGGGTTTCACGCTGGGATGCGGCGTAACCGTCGCCGTGGGAGGCGGGCTCGAATGAACGACCGCGGTGTGCCGTACGGCTGGCTTGGTGTGCGCCGCTGGCCTGGCCGGCTTGGCGGCCGGCGCCGGCCGCGGCGCGTGACTCGATGCTCCCCGCGGCGGCAACGCGGCGTGACGAGGCTCGGCCGCAACCTGGTGCGGACTTACCGGTACGACAACGGCGAGGGCATTGCTGACCGGGCGTTCGCGCCCGTCGCTCGGGTCATTCAGTACTTGACCGCCGGCGTCGAACGTCGTGCTGCCGCCGCCGTCGAGCATGACGGCATTCGTGGCGCCGAGGTCGCGCACCAGGGCGACGACATCGCCGACCGTAAGCCCTGCCCCGCCGCTCTCTCGCCCGTCAGCGGCGACGAGCCACGCCTTGGCGGCGCTCCACGCGAACAGCGTTCGTGGGTTCGGCTTCGTCAGCATCGGGTCGCGCGGATCCGTGCGGATCAGCTTGCCGTCGCGCATGACCACCGGGTGATAGCCGATGTTCTCGGTCGTGGGCTCGCTGGTCGACAGCGTCAGCGTCACGCCACCGACGCGGAACAGTTTTCGCAACTCAGTGACCGCTGGTCCACTCGCGACGAAGCCGGCCTGGCCGCTGCGAACCCAGGTGCCGCGGGCACCTGACCGCAGAGCAAACACCGGCGTCTTGCGCCGGAGTCGACCCAGTAGCTGCGCGGGCGCCACCGCCGTGAACGCCGTGTTCCCGCGGGCGCCGATCTCCTCTCCGTAGCGCGGTGTGTAGAGAACCGTCGCATTCGGTACGGGGTCGGTGTTGACGCCGGCCAGCTGCAGCGTCGTCCCGTCCCTGTCGGTCAGTTCACCCGACCAGGTGAGCCCGAGTTGCGGCGGGGTGACACTGACCTGCTGGCCGGTTCGGTTCGGGGACCGCCACATCTCCCCGCCCACGACCACACCGCCCAAAACGGCTGCGCTCGGGTGTGTCACATCCCAGAAGTCGCCGTTTACCGCCGCGACGCAGCCGGCGGTTCGGGCGCACATCGAGCTGACAGTTTCGCGACCGCCACCGATAAGGTTGTGTGCCGACATTACCTTGAACGAAGCGTCGCTCTTGTTCATTACCTGAGCGACATAAATTGCCGCGGTCGAATGGCGCCAATGATATTTCGTGTAGTGCACTCCGGCCGATATCGACTGACTAACCAATGGCGTGAGATCCGGCGTCGGTGCCGCCGCCGCCCCCGGCAGAAATACCGCGCCGGCAGTAACCGCAACGGCGAGAAGCAATGCCCGACCCTTCATCGCCTCTCCCCGGTCGGCAAGTGAAACGACCGGACTATAGCCTGCCGACCGGCCTCACGACGACGCTCAGCCGAGGCGTCACAGGCGGTTCCATAACCGCTGGCCTACCCGTCTCGCTCAGCTGCCCGACGAGATACGGCCTCGGATTTCGGGCGGATATTGCCGCCCGCCGACCGGCCCGTCGGCGCCACACTCGGTCGGGCCGTCCTGGGCTCGGCCCGAATGTTTGGCTGCACATCACCCGGTCGTACCGCGCCGTCAACCGTCCGTTAAGCAGCCGGGCGCTCCCCGCCTTTGCCGAAGACATTCGCGCAGAACGCGCTCGTCGCTGCACTCGAGCATCAGCCCCGACGAGGGCGTGCCATCAAACCCACGACCTGGCTTGGCATTGTCGCCAACGACCGAGCCCTGAAAACGAGATTCGACGCGACGCTGCGGGAGCAGCTCGGCTGGGACTACCCAACTATCGCGCGGGAGGCCTGTGCACCGGAGACGGTCAATGGCGCGGCCATTCCCGCCGCATCCAGGCCAGCGGGGTAGTAGAGATGCATGATCAGTTCGTGCAGCCCGGCGGCGGCCGATGCAATGCGCCCGGCCTCGGTCGCAGCTGGGTGGAGCGCGTCTCGCGGTAGGTACTCCCATATACGCGTCGAGGCACCGCCGGCGTCGAGTGTGTGCGTAGTCTGAGTGCGTACCGGCTCCAGTCCACCATTCCAACGCACGAGCAGTCTGGTGCCGTCGTACAGGACGGCAATTCCTCGGAATGGTCGCTCGTCGCTGTAGACGTCCTCAGGGATATGAAGCTCGACGTCATCGGGATCTAACGTTGTTACTCCGAGACCAACGTATGCCGCAGCCGATGACAAGTCTGGCTCGACTCGATTGGATAGCTGCGTGCGCGGGTCGAACCTACCCCGGCCGACGTACTCGTGGGCAAGGTCATGCAACTGAGTGACGAACCCGTATGGATCGGCGACCTCGGCACCGTCCTTCTCCAAGCGGGTGGCAACGCGCACCAAGCCGTAGATGTCGGAAGGGCCGGGCTCACGGTAGAAGAAGACCACCACGTGTCGCGCCAACGGGAATTCACCCCTCCAGCGGCGATCGGCCTGGTGGCGCGCATGTCGGCGGGCGACCAGGCGGAGCCGGTCGACGATTTCGCCCCGCAGCCTATTCGGCTCCAGAGGGTCAATGTCATGTTGTCCGGTCTTCGGCGGCTCGGCGGCCCGGGATTCATCGCCGCCCTCGTCCGGGTTCGATGTGGTGGCAAACCAGAGCGCGGGTGGTATCTCATGGCGCGGAATCGACGGTTCCACTGTCAATCACAGTCCCCGTTGTTCGTCGTTGGTAGCGTCACGTCAAAGCTCTAGGTGGGCTAGGGATCGGTCGAGCACAGCAAGTGGCTTGGGATCGCCGTAGCCGATAGCCATGTAGACCCCAGGGCGACGGGCGCGTAGCACCAGCGCCCACACGGCGCCGCCGACTGCCGCCGCGAGAATCACGCCGGGCAACAACCACCGAGCCTGCGTGGCCTGACCAGTAAGTGCGGTCAGGTTTGCCGATGTGATCACAAGAACGACGATCAGTCCGGCAGCGCCGAGGCCCGGTGCGGTAAGACGATGCCACCGGCCAGGAGGGTTCGCCGACAAGCGATAGAACCGGATGACCGCAAAGGCGGCGCCGATCATCAGTAGCAACACGCCGATGGCGGCAACGACGGACAGCAGTGTGAACAAGGCTGTGATCGGATCAGCGTGAAGAGCCATGAAGATGAGGACCGTCATTGCGGCTGTTACAGATTGCGCAATGGAACCCCCAATCGGCACACCACCAATCGACCCGCCGATAATGCCGAGACGTCCAGGCAGAACTCCTTCACGCGCCAATCCGAACGTATATCGAGCGACCACGTTGTGGAAGCTGATCATTGCGCCGAAGATGCTCGTGATCAGGACCGCCTGGCCCAGCCCGGACCAGAACGAACCATAGTGGACCTCGAGGATCGAGAACGGCAATCCAGCACTTGGGTCTCGGGCGGCGTCGATGATATGGGCCGGGCCGACAGTAATCGTCAGCGACCAGCTAGCGAGCGCATAAAACGCACCTAGAAACACCACAGCGCCAATTGCGGCGCGCCGAACCGCTCGCCACTCGCGCGCTTCTTCGCGGTAGGCGATCACGCTCTCGAAGCCAACGAAGGATGCGACGGTGAAGGCAAGCACGACGCCGACGCCGTTCGTAAATAAGGCGGACGGTTTCAGGGCCGTCATGCTGCTGCCGCTTGTTGTCGCGGCTGGGTGCGTGAGTGCCGCTGCGATGAGCATTCCAATAACGGCTATCTCAACCGTTAGGACGATCGCAATTATACGTGTGTTTACTTCGATGTGGCGGATTCCGAGCAGAGCGACGATCAGCCAGACTGCGGCTGCCCACTCCCACCAGGTTCCGGTTTTTAGGATGTCTACCACGGTGGCGCCGAACAAGCCGTAGAGGCAGATTTGAATAGCGTTGTATGCCACCAGCGCCACTACAGCGGCCGAGAGTCCCCAGCTACGGCCGAGCCCACGCGCGAGGAACGCATAGAAAGCTCCGGTGTGCGCCATGTCCCTGCTCATTGCGACCAGTCCCACACTGACGAGCAGCAGAGGAATAGTGAGCAGGATGAAGGCGAGCGGCACACCAAGGACGCCGGTAGTTGCGAACGTGGCAATGACCGCACCGGCGACCACGGTCATCGGCGCGGATGCAGATACCCCGAGCACCGACAGCCCGGGTGAGCCCAGGCTCTTCCGGGCCAGTCCGTGTGGGGAGGAAGGAAGGGTCACGGCGCTGACCCCGCCGCACGAAGCTGCCCGTACGGTTCGCAGTCGGGTGCTCGATGTCCCTGTAGCCATGCATGCAGCGTCCAGGCGGCCTCGGGCCGCGGGCAGAAGGTGACTGGCACGCTCGGTTCCTTTCAGGCTGTCGCGGCGAGTCCTTGAATGACTGGGGCAATCTTCCGGCCGTGACCGGCGTTCGGATTCGTGCCCAGCTCATTGAGAAAGTGGTCAATCGTTCCCCGAGACAGCCCAGGCACACAGATGACATGGCTCCAGCCACCGCTTGTAGCTAGCGACCATCGATTGAGGATCGTCAGCGGAGGCGATTCCAGCATCACTGTGAATGCGTGCGGATGCCGCCAGGCGGTCCACCCCGCCGCAACAAGCCGCTGATGTAGATAGGCTGCGAGCGCACGTGACCGAGCGACACGCTGCCGGTGGCCGTCCAAACCAACCTCTAGAGCGAGCCACAGTTCGACCGCGTTGTGTCCAGTTCTGGATCCGGACCACGTTGCATCGATGCCGTCGACGTAGTCCACCGCGTGGCTGACTCGCCAAACATGTTCACGCCGCGCAAGGACGACACCATTGGGGTGGGGCGTTGCGAAGAACTTGTGCCCGGAGATGCACACACTGTCGGCGTCATAGTTCGCCGCTCCGGTCTCCGACCTCGACAGCAGCCGGGCGATGGGGCCCCCATCGAGCGCGAGCGGCACGCCGGAGAGTGCACCGTCAACATGTACATGTCGGCTCTGCACGCCGGCCCGGTCGAGGGCAGTGTGAATTCGCGCGACATCGTCGACGGCCTCGGTCATCGTGGTCCCAACGGTGGCAACCACGATCGCCGGACGATCCACCCGCGCCGTCACGGCCTTCGCAAGGTCGTCATAGTCCATCTCGCCAGAATCATCTGCCGCGACCCTGACACAGTCCCCCGACATGCGAAGGATGCGTGCGGCCTTGGGCACGCTGTAATGCGCCGCGGCCGAGAAGTACAGCGCGGCAGTCGGAAAGTGCTCGCGAGCAAGCCAAAGGCCAAACTGATTGCCTTCGGTGCTTCCGGCCTGGGTGACATAGCCCCAGCAGTCGCGAAGGTCACCACCGAACAGCTCGATCAGTTGTCCGACGACGGCGCGTTCGATCGCCTTGGAATTCCTAGGTTCACGACCATCCTTCTCGGGGTCACCGATGTTGTTGATGATCGTGTTATGCAGGTCGGCGAGGTCTCTGAAGTCGATATCGGTGGCGGCTGGGAAACCAATCGGATGCGGCAGTCCCGGCCCGGGATACAGCCGCCTCCGCAATTCAGCGAGGTAACCAGCCAGCATTCGGCAATACCCTCTCACGCGGAGCATGGCCCAGGCGAAGCGGCGACCGCACACCGCCTCTGGTCTACAGCCTCCGAATCCTGCGCACCGGCACGTGCGATGACCTGCCTTGTAGGAGGCGGCGGGACCTGACGAGGCCCTACCACTGGTTCGAACGACTGCGGGAGCGGAACCACCATCGCCATCTCTCCCTCCGAATGCGAGGTCTAGTACCGCCCACATAGATGATCCGGCCCGTAGTATAGCCTGTCCTGATTCGTCGGACAGCCCCCAAGATTCGTTACAGAGTAGGGCACCCCCGTCCACTCCGATCTGGCGACTTCCTGTCAAATCGGTACAGTTCGACGCACGCCGCAGCGGTTAGCCCGCTGACGCGGGCTGGCAGGGATCGCCGGTCGACGGAAGGCGGTCACGCTGTTGTTGAGGCTGCGGCTGCTCGGGTGCGCAGCCGGACGACGTGTTCGACCAGGGTGATCAAGGTTTGCTTGGTGGACTGACGCCGCCGGGCGTCGCAGGTGATGGTCGGGATGTCCGGGTGGATCGACATGGCCTCGCGGACGTCGGGGAGATCGTGCGTTTGGACGCCGTCGAAGAGGTTCATCGCCACGATGTAGGGCAGCCTGCGGTCTTCGAAGAAGTCGACGGCGGGGAACGAATCGGCGAGCCGGCGGGAGTCGACGAGCACCACCGCGCCTATCGCGCCGTGCACCAGCTCGTCCCACATGAACCAGAACCGATGCTGGCCGGGGGTCCCGAACAGATAGAGGATCAGCTCACGGTCAAGGGAGACGCGGCCGAAGTCCATGGCGACGGTGGTCGTCGTCTTGTGCGGCGTCGCCGCAAGGTCGTCGACGGCGGCGCTCGCTTCGGTCATCACCGCCTCCGTGGTCAGCGGGACGATCTCGGACACGGAGCCGACGAACGTCGTTTTGCCGACCCCGAATCCGCCGGCGACCACGATCTTGGTGGAGGTGCGCCGGCGCGGCGATTTCGCATCGCCATTGGATTCCGGATATGCGTTAGAGGCGCCGAAGTCCACTGAGCACCCTTTCCAGCAAAGCTAGGTCCGGCGCGCCGCCGCCCGGTGG
The DNA here is from genome assembly GCA_035263725.1 of Jatrophihabitantaceae bacterium. Classification (GTDB taxonomy): domain Bacteria; phylum Actinomycetota; class Actinomycetes; order Mycobacteriales; family Jatrophihabitantaceae; genus DASXRA01. The sequence goes on from DATFRC010000051.1 coordinate 9,988, forward strand.
CGCACTGTTCTGCACGGTGACCAGTCCAAGTCGTGCCATGTCCGCGATGAGCACCCGGGCGACGCCTAGCGGGACGCCGAGCAGGGCCGCGACCTCGGCGACCGAGCGCACATCCTGACACAAGATCGCGATCTCGCGGTGGTCCGGATGGCTGTATCGATCGGAGGCAGTGCTGGGCCCCGTGGTCGTTATCAGAGCCTCCATCGGGAGATCCAGGCTCGACCGGGTACGCCCGCCCGTGCGGGTATACGGCCGCACGATCGAGGCGGGATCTCCGACGCCTGGCGCTGTCATGACCTGTGCCAACCGTCAGCCCACGGCGGTGCGCAGCTGGCTTCGCAGCTCGGGGGTCAGCAACTGCCCGGCCCGGTCGACCAGGAGGGTCATCTCATAGGCCACCAAGCCCATGTCGCAATCCGGTGACGCGAGCACCGCCAGGCACGATCCGTCAGCGATAGACATCAACAACATACAGCCGAGCTGCATTTCGATGACCGTCTGCATCACTTCGCCGGCGCCGAACACGCGCGCGGCACCGCGGGTCAGGCTGGCCATGCCCGATGCAACGGCCGCGAGCTGGTCGGCTCGGTCGCGCGGCAATCCGGTCGAGGACGTGAGCAGCAATCCGTCAGACGACACGACGACAGCGTGGCTGACGCCCGCCACACGGTCGACGAAGTTGGTAAGCAGCCACCCGAAGCGCCCGGGATCAGACCCGGGCTGACCTGGTTCAACCATCAGCGACTGTCCTCCGCGGTCTGGTCATTGGGCCACTCACCTCTGGCCTGCCACGATTGGTGGACGCCGTTGCCCGGGTCCGGCTCGGCCGGATTAGCGGCCTGCGAGTGCCTGCCCAGGTTAAGGCCGCGCTGGAAGCTGGACATCCGATCGCGAACGCTGTCCGCGCTGCGCGCGCCGGCCGGGGCCGGCGGCGCCGTGGCGGCGGGACCGACGCTGCCCGGTACCAGGAACGCCCCTGGACGCCGCTTCGGAAGGCCGGCCGCGGTGAGCTCGTCCGCGACCGGGGTGCTGGCCGCATCGGCTGCGTGCCACCCGGCATCAGCCTCGGACTCCCAGCCGTCGCTTGTCGGAGTCTCTTGCGCTGCGACCGCGTATTCCGGGTCCGGCGGCATCGCGAGTGACGGCTCCGTTCGGCCGGTGAACCACTTGGAGAGCATGGCGTTGAAGATCGGTGTGTCGAGCGTGCTTGCAGCAGCGGCGGCCGGGTCGTCCAGGATTCCGTCGGAGTGGGGAATGGAGCTTACGTAGGCAGGCTGGCGGCGCGGGAGTGGTAGCGGCTCGCTGCGCAGCAGCCCGTCAGGAGTTGGCAACTGCGGTGTCAGCGGGCGGTCGTCAATGACGCCGACAACCCCCGACCCGTCGGCGATCAGCTCCGGCGGCAGCGTGACGGTCACCGTGACACCTGAGCCGTCCGCGGCCGCGAGTTCGACCATGATGCCGTGCCGAGTGGCGAGCTTGCCGACGACGAACAAGCCCATCTGCCGGGACACGGACACATCGACCGGAGGGGGTGCGGACAGCCGCTGGTTGATCTCGACGAGGCGAGCGCGTGGGATGCCCGTGCCTTCGTCACAGATCTCGATCACTAGACCGCCGTAGTCGGTCATCCGGGCACTTAGCGTCACATGCGACTCCGGATCGGAGTAGGAGGTGGCGTTGTCGAGCAGCTCAGCGACCAGGTGCACGATGTCGTTCACGGCGCGGCCCGCTATCTTCGCTCGCGTCGGTGGTTGGACGGTCACGCGTTGATAGTCCTCGATCTCGGACACCGAAGCGCGCAACACGTCGAGGATCGGCACCGGCTCGCCGCTGCGCTGGCGCAGCTCGGCGCCGGCCAGGACCAGCAGGTTTTCGCCGTTGCGCCGCATACGCGTGGCGAGATGATCCAGCCGGAACAGGGCAGCCAGCCGATCGGCGTCCTGCTCGCCCAGCTCCAGCTCGTCGATCAGCCGCAGTTGGCGCTCGACGAGGCTCTGGCTGCGACGAGACAGGTTGACGAACATGTCGTTGACGTTCGCGCGCAGGGCGGCTTGCTCGGTCGCCAGCCGCACCGCCTCGCTGTGCACCGCGTCGAATGCCCGGGCCACCTGGCCCACGTCCTCGCGCGAGTACACCGGGACCGGCTCTATCTTGACGTTTCCCGAGCGGCCATCGCTGGTTCGCAGCAGCTCGATGGCCGCCGGTAGCCGGCGGTCCGCGACATCGAACGCGGACGCGCGCAGCACACGCAACGGCTTGAGGATCGAGCTGGCCAGCACGAGCAGCAGCAGCAGCGCAATCAGCGCGATTCCACCAATGATGGCGATCTCGCGGAGCGCGGTGGCATGCGAGTCGCTGGCCGCTCGGACGATGAGGATCCCGCCCAGCACGAGCGCCAGCCCAAGAGGGACGACCGTGAGCGCGATCAGCTTGGTGCGCAGTCGCCAGTTCTGCGGCTGCCAGCGAGCCGAACGCCCCACTGGCGGTCCTGCGCTCACGCCGCTGATCGACAAATGCACGACGGGGGGCGCCGCCGACGGGCTGGAGGTGCCGGACGAGACGAGCTGGCCGCCGCCGACGGCTACGCGCTCGCCAGCCAGCAAGCGCTCGCGGAAGCGTTCCGACGACATCTCGTCCACGGCGGTCCCCTTAGCGTGCTCTACGGCAGATATCATCTGCCTTTGTCTTGCTCTGCTCACTTCTGCCGCGCACGTGCGAAAACCGTATTAGGCAAAGACGCGTACGTCTACGGTCTGGCTACGCCTTCCGCAGTTTGGGCACAATACGGCGCGATTCGCTGACGAAGAGTGATGGCTCACTAACGCTCAGTGCCACGCGATGGTGAAATCGGACCGATGACCCGATCGGTCGGGTCTATGCTCACGGCGTTAGTTGAGCGCTCGCCCAGTTCACATCGCGTGAAGGCGTGAGACGAAGGAGATGGCGCTGTGGCCGACTGGCAGCTGGATCCGTTCCACACCCAAGTCGAGTTCGCCGCGAAGCACTTGGGGATGATGACCGTGCGTGGCCACTTCGCCGAGGTGAAGGCGGTCGCCGACATCGACCCCGATCACCCGGATGCGTCGTCGGTCGAGGTGACCATGCAGACGGCCAGCATCCGCACCCACAACGAAGCCCGGGACAACGACCTCCGCTCGTCGAACTTCCTCGAGGTCGACAAGTTTCCGACGATCACCTTCAAGAGCACCAGGATCGAAGCCGCGGGCACCGACCGGTACACACTGACCGGTGACCTGACCGTCAAGGGCATCACCCACCCGTTGACGTTGCAGGTGATCAAGTACGGGGAATTCAACGATCCGATGATGGGGCACCGGATCGCCTACAGCGCCTCCGGCAAGATCAATCGCAAGGAGTTCGGCCTCAGTTTCGACATGATGCTGGACGGGCGTTTCGTGGTCAGCGACGAGATTCAGATCATGATCGAAGGCGAACTCGTGGAGCAGCAGCCTGCGGAGGCTGCCGGCTAGCGCAGCGCCGATCGCAGGCACCGACCGGTTCATAGCCGCGATCGGCGGGTCAGCGCGGGATGCGCACGGTGATGTCGAGACCGCCGCCGGGGCGCGGAGCAGCGTTGATCGTGGCGTGGTGTATCGCGCTGATCGACGCGACCAGGGCAAGGCCCAGCCCGACACCGTCGCCGGTGCGCTCGTCCAAGCGGGTGAACGGCTCGAACAACGCGTCGACGCGATCGGCCGGAACGACGGGCCCGGTGTTGGTGATACGGAGCTCGGCGACTCCGTTGTCGGCGGCGGTGCCCACCGACACCAGTCCGTCCGGGATGTTGTGCCGGGCGGCGTTGTCGACGAGGTTGGCCACGAGCCGTTCGAGCAACAGCGGATCGCCGCTGACGAGAGCCGGCTGCAACGCCGCCGTCACCCGCAGCCCTTCGATGGTGATTGTGTCGACGGCGTCCTCGGCGAGCATCGCCAGATCGACCGGCTGATGTGTCGTAAGACCGCGCTCGTTTCGCGCCAGGGTGAGCAGGGTGTCGATGAGCGCCTCGGCGTGGTCCACCGCCTGGCGCACGTCGGTGCCCATGGCGATCAGTTCCTCTCGCGTCGGCGCGGGCTTGGACAGCACGACATCGACCGTAGTGCGCATGACCGTGAGCGGCGTGCGCAGCTCGTGGCTGGCGTTGGAGATGAAGCGGTTCTGGCTGGCGAACGCGGCGTCGAGGCGGGCGAGCATGTCGTCGAACGTGTCGGCGAGCTCGCGCAGTTCGTCACGCGGACCGCCCAGCGCGAGCCGCTGCGACAGGTTGTGCTCGCTGGCAGCCCGCGCCGCGGCGGTGAGTTGGTGCACTGGCCGCAGGATGCGTCCGGCGAGCAGCCACCCGGCGAGGGCTGCCAGCGCGCTGACCCCTGCGAGCGCGATCAGTGAGTAGACGAGCAGGTGGTTGAGCGCAGTGTCGCGCTGCGCGTTCGCCCCGGCGTTGACGCCGGCCTGGAACGCTGCGGCGCACTTGGCCGCCATGTTGGTGTCCCCCGACAACTTGGCCTTGTTGCACTGGGCGACGATTGCCGCGTCGACCTTCGGGGTGCGCGTCCCGTTGGCGGTTGGCAAGGTGTGCGCGACGAGCAGGTAGGTGACCGTCACCAAGACCGCGCCACCGAGCGTGAACAATCCGCCGTACACCAGGGTCAGGCGGCCCCGGGCTGTCAGGCGGGGACGCTTCACAGCCGGTAACCAGCGCCGATAACCGTCTCGATCAGCGGCGGCTCACCGAGCTTGCGACGAAGCCTCGCGACGGTCACGGCGACCGTGTTGCTGAACGGATCGAGGTGGGCGTCCCAGACGTGTTCGATCAGCTCCTCGGCGCTGACGACCGAACCGTTGGCGGCGACCAGACGCTCCAGGATGCCGAACTCCTTGCGCGTCAACGGAAGCGGCTGTCCGCCGCGGCTGGCCCGGTAGCGGGCCCGATCGACGACGAGGTCACCGAGCCGGACGGCCGGCGGCGCCGACGGTTCGCGGCGGGCAAGCGCGCGAATCCGGGCGACAAGCTCGTGGAACGCGAACGGCTTCCCGAGGTAGTCATCGGCGCCCAGCTCCAGCCCATCCACCCGATCGTCCACGTCAGCGGCTGCAGTCAGCATGAGGATGCGGGTGCGCGGCCCGTCGCGGACCAGCGTCCGGCAGACGCTGTCGCCGTGTATGCGGGGTAGATCCCGATCCAGCACAAGTACGTCGTAGTCGATGTCAGCGACGGCAGAAAGGCAGGCGGCACCGTCATGCACGACGTCGACCGCCATGCCGGCGTCGCGTAGCCCCTCAGCGATGCGCGCGGCGAGCGTGACGTGATCCTCGGCCACAAGTACCCGCACCCGGTAATGGTGCGCCCTCGCGGATGACATCGCCCTAACAAACGGCGTCGGGCTGCTGTCATGCCGTTCGGCGTAGACCTGCAATCGCCGCGACGTCGGGAGCGCTCCGGCGTCGCGGACCAGCGAACAGGGAGGGCAGGATGAAGATCATCGCAGGGTTGGCCGCCGCGATGCTCGCCGCGCTCGGTGCGTGCACCGCGTCCCACCACAGCGCGGCGCTACCGAGCCTTTCCGGAGCTGCTGGCACATCCGGTAGCGCGCACAGCACCAGCCAGGCAGCGGCCCGGCACGCCGCGGCGCAATGCGTCCGCACCCACGGTGTGCCCTCGTACCAGGACCCGGTGGTCAGCGCCGACGGCCACGTGTACACCGACATGCGCAGCCTCCACCGCTTGAGCGCCACGCAGTTCGGCGCGATCGGCCGGGCCTGTCGCAGCCAGCTCACCGCCGCCGGGTTCCAGCTCAAGGACGAGCCGCCTGCCCCACCGCAACTTGTGCAGGCCGGCGTCCGGACCGCGCGCTGTCTGCGCGCGAACGGCCTGCCGAACTACCGCGACCCGACCAGCTCGACACCGTTCGCCCCCGGGCACGGCTTCGACATGACGCCCGACGAGCTGACCAATAACGGCGCGCTCGGCAAGGGGGATCCGTTCGCGCAGCGGGCTTTCGACGCCTGCCGTCACGAGCAGTACGCCGAGATCGCCGCCTCCACTTTGCAGAGCCTCGCCCATGATTAGGAGGGCACCCATGAAGATCACTACATGGATCGCCGCTGCCGCGGTGGCCGTCGCGCTTGCCGCGTGCAGTTCGTCCCATCACAGCTCAGGTGTGCCGAGCCTGGCGGGGTCCGGGGGCGGCGGCGCTGGCGCTGCCGGCAACAGCACCCCCAGCTCCGGCGACAGCAGCAGCTCGGTATCGCGCCCACGCGTCGGATACAGCACAACCCGGGCGGCGCAGCTGCACGCGGCCGCGCAATGCATCCGCGCACACGGCGTGCCGTCCTACCAGGACCCGGTACTCACTCCGGACGGCTACGTCTACACGGATTCGCGCAGCATCCAAGACATCGGCCGCGACAAGTCGCGGGCGCAGCAGGACGCCATGCAGAATGCGATCCGCCAGGCCTGCGGCACCCTTTTCACCACGGCCGGTCTGCAACCCGATGACGAGTCCCCCGCGCCGCCTCCGCTCGTGCAGGCGGGCGTTCGGGCGGCACGATGCCTGCGCGCGAACGGCCTGCCGAACTACCGCGACCCGACCAGCTCGTCGGAGTTCACCCCCGGCCACGGCTTCGGAATAACGGCCGACGAGTTGCCCAACAACGGCCGGCTCGGCAAGACCGATCCGACGGTGCAGCGCGCGTTCACCGCGTGCCGCCCGCTGCTCGACGCCGAGATCGCTGCGTCCACGCTGCAGAACCTCGGCCATGACTAGGTGGGCAGCCGTAGGCGCCGTCGCCGTGCTCGTCGCCGGGGCGGGCGGTGCGTGGTGGTGGTCGGGGCATCGGGGTCGACACGACCCGGCAACAACATCCGTTCCGGTGGCCACGGCGGCGGTCGTGCGCACCGACCTGTCGAGCACCACGCAGCTCTCCGGCACGCTGGGCTATTCCGGTTCGTACTCGGTGGCCGCGCAGGGGCCCGGCGGGACGATCACCGCGGTGCCACAGCCCGGGCAGGTGCTGCGGCGCGGGCAGGTCGTCTACGAGGTGGACGCCGCTCC
>DATFRC010000052.1:0-34754 GCA_035263725.1 Jatrophihabitantaceae bacterium
GGCCTTCCGCGACGGGATTCTGGTCTTCGCCCAGCCTGGCGCACTGCCCGCAGCTGCCCTGGAGCAGCTCATCCAGGCCGTTCGCGACCTCGACATGGACGACGTGCGCCGGCAGCTGGCCGAGCGCCAACCAGCCCGCTCCGCCTGACGTTCGAGAGACCACGCGCGCTACTGGACGATGACCCTCAGCGGCGGCGGGTGACCTCCCGCAGCATCACCGACCAGTCGGCGAGCAACATGGCCGCCTGCGGATAGAACGGCAGCGGACTGACCGACAGCGGCTGCCATTCTCCGGTTGATACCGCGGCCTGCGGAGTCGCCGCCTGGGTAGCAGCACCCGCAGCGCCCCAAACCAGCGCGCCATCCGAACCAACACCACTGACGCCGCCAAGACCGCGGTCATCTTGCCGAGGCGTCGGGCATTGCTCGTTCGCTGCTCCCAGAGGTTCGTGAACCAACTCTGCCGAGCTCGCGGTCGTCACGTCGTGCACGATCGTCGCTTCGCCACCATAGTGGGCTTACCCGCCATTGTGGGAAACTTCGTCAATACCGCTTGTTCGCACGTACTGGGCACCGCTCACTCAGGTTTCGAGCACGCTCCCGACAGCCGGTATCCGCTTCAGCTGCCTCGCCTGATCAGGCGGCAACTCGGCAAATATCTCGGTCATCGCGTTGCGCAGGCCGTCCGCGCGGGTAGCCGCATCCTGCGCCGCGGACTGTGCGACTTCCGTAGCGAGCCGGGCGCCGGCGGCCGTCTGGGCGTGCTGTACCGCCTGCCGGGTGAAGAAGTAGGTGACGAAGGCCCCAGTGACGATGCCGAACAGCGGCCCGAGCGTTCCGATGAGCTTCGCCAGGTCATTTTCGGTGTAGCGGGTCGCGCCGATCGCCAACGTCACGCCGAGGACGAGCAGCAGCGTGATTGCCACCAGAGTGGATGCCAGAGAGATTCCGTCCCGATTGCGTTGATCGTCAGGCATGGCGAAGGTGCTCCTGCCCGGGGCCGGGGTCTGCCCAGCCGGCCCCGGGCGAGTCGTAGAACACTGCAGCCTGGCTGGAGAGCGTCGCATGATCGGGCCGCAGGTCGTAATGCTTAGCGACGGCGGGCTTGGCTTCGAGGGCGTCGCCCACTCGAATCAATTCCACGGTCGCCACCTCACAGTTCGAGAGCGTTTGACGCTGCGGAGACATCAACAGCCAGGCGTGATACATCGACGGCCCCGCAACAGCGGCGGTCAGGGCCATACCGGGTCGTATTGTCCGGTCAGCGAACGAGGTGTACCGGGTGATGGGTCTCCCGCTCGATCTGCGAGGCGGCCGACTGAAGCAGTTCGGTGCTCAGCGCAATCAGGGCGCGAGCCGCCGCGATCTCCTCGCCGATCAGTGGACGGCTCTGGTCACGCGGGTTGCGGTACGCATCGCCCGATGCGACCAGGGCATTGTCGCCGCGCACGGTGGCGCGAGCGATCGCATGCGTGTGGGTGTCGTCCTCGTCGAAATCGATCTCGACGGTCCATCGAGGGCTTGCCATCGTCATCACTCCCCTGGGCTCAAGCGTGCGCTCCATCGGCACAGGGCGCTAGACCTCGCGAGACTCTCCCTCGTCGGGCGTCCCCAGGCGGTAGGCACGGTGCCCGTTGCCCGATGTGATCAGCGAGGCGATGCGCTCGGCTTCCGCGACGGGCCAGAACTCGCGACGGATGCCGTCGTCGAGAAACGCCGACAGCGCACGGCGGAACAGCGCCGCGCTCAGCGCGTACAGCTCGGCCAGCCCGAACGCGTCGCTGGAGAACAGCACCGATCCGAAGGGCGCCAGCTCAAGGAGCTCGGCGAGCAGGGAGTCGGCACGGGTGCCCAGGTTGGAAACGGCCAGGCCCACGTCGACGAAGACGTGATCGAAGATCTGCGCCAGATAGCCCGCCGAGCGATGAAATGGATAGTTGTGCAGGAGCATGATCGGCACGCCGCGCCCGGCTGTCGCCCGCAGCAGCGGTGTCAGCAGCAGCGGATCGCAGCGGCGCAGGTCGAGGTCCGCGTCGCCGTAGCCGACGTGGAACTGCAGCGGCCGGCCAATATCTACGGCTGACCACAGCAGAAACCGGATTAGCGTCGGGTCGGCAAGGCGTGGCGCGGCCCCTCGGCTCACCCAGTTCGCAGCTGCGGCGGCTACCTGGGCGTCGGACGGTCGAGTCGGATCGAGGTCGAGGCCGACGCGGTAGGCCGCGACCGACTTGAACGCCACCGCTGTCGCCGCGCGCGCGTGCAACGCCTCGCGGATCGTGTCGGGGAACCGGGTCGGGTCGGTCGTCGCGATGACCTGCTCGGCGAGCGTCTCCAGCCGGATCACCTCATGTCCTGCCGCCCGCGTATACGCGGCCAGCTCTGCCGGAGGCGTGACCCGCTCGGGCAGGTAGCCGGTGTCGACGAGGTAATCGCTGATGCCGGCACTCGCGAGCATGCGGCGCGTCACCTCATCGGCGCCCAGCCCGGCACGCCGCGCCAGGTACTCCTCCGCGTCGATGAACCGTGGCAGGTCGAGCAGTGGGCCGCAGACGGCCCGCACGCCGAAGCCGGCCTGTGTGTCGAACAACGACCGATGCAGCGGTCCGGGGCCGGCGCCTTCCGTGAGCAGTGCCTCGAACTGCGGGCGGTCCAGTGTGTCGCGCAGGATGCCGTGGCAGTGGTGATCGACGAGCGGCACCGCGTCCAGATTCACGTCAGATCCAGAGCCCGCGTGAAGTCCGCGATCAGCGCATCGGCCGGTTCCAGCCCGCACGAGATGCGGATCATGCCGTCATCAATCCCGGCTGCGCGGCGCTCTTCCGGGCTCAGCGAGAAGTGCGAGGAGTTGAACGGCGTGCTGACCAGCGTCTCTACGCCGCCGAGGCTCGTCGCCTCACACCCGATGCGCAGGGCGCGCACCACGTCATGTGCCCGCTCGTCGCCGCCGTCGACTGTGATCGTCACCATCGCCCCGCCACCACAGCCGGGACGCATGACGCGGGCGGCGACCGAGGCACGCGGATAAGCAGGCAGCGATGGGTGGCGCACAGCCAGGACGTCGCCTCGCGCGCCGAGCGCCGCTGCCAACACCTGCGCCGTCTCGGTCTGCCGGGCCATGCGCACGTCGAAGGTCTGTAGCCCACGCCAGACGAGGTACGCCTCGTATGCGCCAAGGCTGGTGCCCAGCGTGACAACGCGTCGCTGCACCTCCGTGACGATCGCGTCGTCAGCGACCACAGCCCCGGCGATCGCATCGGAGTGGCCGTTGAGGAACTTTGTCGCCGAGTGCACCACCACGTCGGCGCCGAGCCGCAGCGGCTGGACGACGTACGGCGTAGCGAAGGTGTTGTCGATCACTAGCCGCGCACCGGCGGCGTGTGCCAGCTCGGCAAGAGCGGGCAGGTCCGTGAGCTCGAGCTGCGGATTCGACAGCGTTTCGGCGTAGGCGACCCGGGCACCGCCCGCGAGCTCACGGCGCCATGCTTCGAGATCGACAGCGTCGACCCAGCGCACATTGATGCCCCAGGCGGGTAAGTCGCGCACGAGCAGATCACGGGTGTCGCCATATACCTGTCGCGCCGCGACCACACGCTCGCCCGCGCGCAGCAGGGTCAGCAGCGTGGTCGCGATCGCCGCCATGCCGGACGAGGTCATGAACCCGGCGCCGCCGCCTTCGAGATCCGCGATGTCCCGGGCGACCAGATCCGCGGTCGGGTTACGGAAGCGGCCGTACCAGTGTTCGGCCAGACCACCGTCCTGGATGTCCTTGTACGCCTGGTCGTCCAGGAAGAACGTGACGGAATGATGAATCGGGGGCACGACGGGCTGCGTGCGGGGCATGAAATCGGCGGCGCGCGCGGGGCGGCCGACGCTGGGAGACTCAGACACACCGACAGGCTGCCACGAGGAGTACGGGTGGATCCGCAAGAACGCAAACTGGAGGCCGAGCGCGCCTGGCAGGTGCGAAGCGAGCTCGCAGAACGAGGCGTGGTCGCGCTCGCCGCCACCTGGGTCGACAACTGCGGAGTCACCCGCGTCAAGGCGGTGCCGCTCCAACGCCTGGAGTACGCCGCCGCCTGGGGCATCGGCGCATCGCCGGTGTTCGACGCGTTCCTCCCCAATGACGCCATCGTGGCCGGCCGATACGCCGGCGGGCCGGTCGGCGACCTGCGGCTGCATCCCGACCTGACCCGCGCCACGGTGCTCGCGGAACAGCCCGGCTGGGCATGGGCGCCCGCGGTCCGCTATCGGCAGGACGGCGTCGTGCATCCGCAAGATCAGCGCAGCATCGCCCGCGCCGCGGTCGCGGCCCTTACCGAGGCCGGGTACGCGGCGCGCATGGCAATCGAGATCGAATGGACGTTGTCGAGCACCGAACCGGATTTCACGCCCGCCGCCTCCGGGCCGGCGTACGGCTACACGCGGGTGGTTGAGCAGTCGGACTATTTACGCGACCTGCTGATCGCCCTCGATCGGCAGGGTGTGGCGGTCGATCAGATCCATCCCGAGTACGGCAGTGCCCAGTACGAGATCTCCGTTGCGAGTGAAGATCCTGTCGGCGCGGCCGACACATTCGTGCTGGTACGCGAGACGATCCGCGCATTGAGTCAGCGCTTCGGGCTGCACGCGTCGTTCTCGCCGAAGGTGCTAGCCGACGGTGTCGGAAACGGCGGGCACGTCCACGTGTCGCTGTGGCGCGACGGCGTCAACCTCTTCAGCGCAGGATCGGACCAATACGGGATGAGCAAGGAGGCCGAGGCGTTCACGGCCGGCGTGCTGGTCCATCTGCCTGCGTTGCTCGCCATCGGTGCGCCCTCGCCGGCCAGCTACCTGCGGCTCGTGCCGGGCCACTGGGCGGGACCGTTCCAGGTCTGGGGGTTGGAGAACCGCGAGGCCGCGCTGCGCTTGATCACCGGATCGCCGGGCAACCCGGCGGCCGCCAACCTCGAGGTCAAGGTTTTCGACCTGTCCGCCAACCCGTATCTCGCGGTCGCCGGACTGCTGCGCACCGGGATCGCCGGCCTCGCGGCGGCCGCCGAACTGCCGGACCCGGTGAACGCGGATCCCGCCGCGCTCCCGGCCGACCCGCAGGCCCGGCCGCGGCTGCCTACAACCCTGCATGCCGCCACCGACGCCTTCGAGGCGGACGAGGTGCTCGCCAAGGCGCTCGGCGAGACCCTGGCCGCCACGATCATCGACCTCCGCAGAGCTGAGGTCGAGCGGTTCGCGGGCGCGACGCCCGAGGAGATCGTCGCCGCCGCTCGCTGGAGGTACTAATGCAGCGGTATGCAGTGCTCGACGGCGGCGACCAGTCCGTTCGCGTAGCGCTGCTTGTCGCTGGTATCCAGCCCGGACATTCCGGCGCTGTTCCCGCCGGCCTCGTTGTAGATCCATGGGACGTGCGCCAACAGCTGCTCCCGCCAGATATTGCCGGCGGGTAGCCCGCGGGAGCCGAGGTCGTAGCCGGTGTTGCCCAGGAGGGTGATCGAGTGGCCTTCGACGCTCGCGCGCTCGTCGCGGAAGATCTGGCCGTACCTGGCGCTCACGGCTGCCAACTTCGCGTCGGTGAAGTAGATGCGCTTGCCGCTGGTGTTGACTCGGTACGTGCCGACGGACTGGTAGTACACGATGTTGTTGCCCGCGTCGAATCCGATGCCGCCGTTCGACCCGGCCTGGTCGTGGATGCTCAGCGCGAGCGCTGCATGCGCCTGGTCGGCGATGGCCACGCGCTGGGCTAGATTGACCCGGTCCATGACGCTGGACTTGGTCATGATGACCCGGTAGCCGACGGCCTGCAGCTGCTGCTTGACGAGTTCGGCCACCGCGAAGACATCGTGCATCTCGGGTTCGTTCTCGAATGTGGAGACGTCAAGTCCGGTAGCGGGATCGACCCCTGAGATGGACGGGCTGTGCCCCGGGTCCAGAACGATGACCGGCGCGCCTTGCGGTGGCTTCACGACGCGCTGGCTGGTCGACGGCCGTGAGCCGGACGGCCTCGGCTTGGGCCTCGAGTGGGTTGACATGCGCGGCGGCGCGCTCGGCGATGCTGACGTCTGCGCCGAGCTGGACGACGCGCTGAGGGTAGGCGTCGGTATGCCGGAGACCGCGCGCGTCGGTGTACTGGACGAACACGCCGCAGTTACGCCGAGGACGCACACGGCGGCGGCGACGAGACCTGCCAGGCGTAGCCGACCGGAACGAATCACCCGGCCACCGTAGCCACCCGTCGTCGAGCGGGACCCGAGGCACCAGGAGTGTCGAGTCAGCAGCCGCCGAGGCGGCTGCTGACCGGCATGGGTTCAGATGTATAGGCCCGGGGTACCGAAGAACGTGTTCAACGCCGAGATGTCGTGGACCCAAGCGGCATTTTGCGCGGGAGTCCGTTGCGCGTCCGGCAAGGAGATCAGCTGCTTGAGCTGGGCGATCTGGGTGCTGAAAGCTCCACCGGCCGCCTTGAGATCGTTCTCGGCCTTGAGCCAGTAGCCGCTCATCTGAACGTCGAGGGCTTTGGATCCCGCTATCCATTGGACCTGGGCGCCCGCGAAGGCGTTGTGGCCGCTGGTGCCGGCCACGGTGGGGTGCACCTGCAGGCGGCAGATGCTCACCGACACGGGCAGATGCACGGTGTGCGTGGTGTTCGGCGGAGTCGTCGCGACGGACGTCGAGAACCGGCAGTTGGTGCCGTTCGACGGGTTGAAGTTGAGCCACTCGACGGTGGCGGAGGCGAAGCCGCCGGGCGCGACGAGCACGGTGTTCACGACGCCGGGTCCGCCCATGTAGCCGCTCAGCGTGCGCTGCGCGTGCGCCAGGACGTTGCCGTGGCTGTCCAGGGCGTCCAGCCCCGGGTAGCCGCGCAGGCTGCAGGTGGTGTGGCTGGCGTTCCGGAACAACAGCCAGAAGGCGCCGTGTCCCGCCGCGCCCTGCGAGGGCGCACGGGTCACTGCCAGCGAGCCGTTTCCACACGCCGGGGTGGCCGCCCCCGCGTCGCTTGCGGTGGCGAGAATCCCGCCCGCAATCAGCGCGCCGCCCACGGCAAGGGTGCCCAATCGAGTGGGCCATTTGATCACGTCGTCCTCCCAGATCGACAATAAAATGAAGAAGCACACGGCTGGAGCCGACCTGCAGCCGGCTAATACGAACCTGTGTGTTAGATGCCCGCTAAGGCAGCGGGAACGGCCCCTGTTACCTTCGCCCGCTGCACTCCGTCACATCTGCGTCGCCATCTCATCACCGACGTAGGAGGACGAAGTGAAGATCGCAGTCGCAGGCGCGACCGGACGGGTCGGCCGGCACATCGCCGAGGTTCTGACCGAACGTGGTCACGAAGTCGTATGCATCGCACGATCCACGGGCGTAGACGTGATAAGCGGTGCTGGTCTGGATGCCGCGTTGACCGGCGTAGACGTGATCGTCGATGCCGCGACGGGGCCATCGCCCGAGGAACAGCCGGCCACCGAGTTCTTCGTGACGGCTGCGCACAATATGCAGGAGGCGGGCATCCGGTCAGGCGTGCAGCGGGCCGTGGTCGTGTCGATCATCGGCACCGACAAGTCCGCCGGCGGCTACGGAGCCGCAAAGATCGCGCACGAGCGGGCATGGCGCGGCGCACCGATCCCGGTCACCGTGCTGCGCGCAGCGCAGTTCCACGAATTCGTGGGACTGCTCGTCGATTGGGGGACGCAGGGTGACGTTGCCTATGTCCCAGAGATGCGCACCCAGCTGGTGGCTGCTCGCGCCGTCGCCGAGGAGGCTGCCGACCTGGCGACCATGCCGAACCCGCCGGAGCTGGAAGAGATCGCGGGCCCGCGGGAAGAAAGCATGGTCGCGATGGCGACCCTGCTCGCGGTCCGGCGCGGCCTGGCCCTGAAAGTCCAGGGGGTGCGCAGCCCGTCCGACCCGGACGCCGAGCTACAGGCGAACGGCGGGCTGCTGCCAGGCCCGGAGGCGGTGCTGGCCGGCCCCACGTATGAGCAGTGGCTGGCGGCGAGCGCCTGAGCGCCGCAGCCTGTTTACGCGCGACCCGGAGGTACTCGATGCTGTGCGCCATGACGAGTCCCGACGTGCACTCCGCGGCGGCGCGGAGCTTTCTCGCTGGCCTGCCGCGTGGTCTCGTCGACCGGTTGCTGGCGACGGGCACCAGTGTGGATGTGCCATCGGGGACGACGGTCTACCGCCCGGGCGACGATCCCCGAGCGTTCCTCGTGGTGCACGGCCTGCTCCGCGTCTACATGAGCTCGCCGGAGGGGCGACATGTGACCGTCCGTTACACCCGCGTGGGTGACATGCTCGGCATCCCGGTGTTGGTCGGTGGACCCGTGGACGTCGGTGTCTCGACGCTGGCTGATTCACGGCTGTTCCGCATCGACGCGCCACTGCTGATCACGACGGCGCGGCGCGACCCTGCGATGGCATGGGCGCTGGCTGAAGAGGTGAACCGCCGTCTCTACGAGAATCTCCGGCAGACGGCCGTGAACGCCTTCGGCACAGTGCGCCAACGAGTGGCGGTGCATCTGCTGGACCTTGCCGCTGCCAGGCAACGGCCGGGCGCCGAACCCGTGGCCCGGACCTCGCAGCAAGAACTCGCCGACGCCGTCGGATCGGTTCGCGAGGTCGTCGCCCGGGTGCTGCGCGACTTCCGCGTCGCCGGGCTGGTCGCCATCGCGTCGGAGGGCATCCTGATCCTCGACCCGGCAGCGTTGCACGAAGAGTGCCAGCATCAGATCTGAGCACTACCAAAGTCACAGACACCGGCGCGCAAGCGGCGCAGCCTGGTCCGCATGTCCATCATCGATCCAGTGCGCGCCACATCCCGTCACTTGCGCGAGGCCTCGGCATGAGCCCGGTGACCTTCACCAACACGATCACCATCGACCGCGCTCCCGCCGACGTATTCGCCTACCTCTCGGAGTTCGAGAACATTCCGCGGTGGAACTACGCGATCGCCGAGACCCACAAGATCAGCGAGGGTCCGGTGGGAGTCGGCACCCGGTGCCGGCAGATCCGGACCATCCCGAGTCGGGCCGAGGAGTACTTCGAGGTCACCGAGTTCGAGCCCGAACGAGCGCTGGCTATCCGCGGCGACATCGGCCCGTTCTCGGGCGATATCGCGTATCTGCTCGAGCACCTGCAAGGAGCCACTGTGCTCAAGAACACATGCTCGCTGCGTGCCCGCGGCTCCACGGGCCTGGTGGCGCCGTTGCTCACCCGGCGGGTCAGGTCCGCGGTGGCGGCAAATCTCGGCGTGCTCCGGCAGCTTCTCGAACGCGCCGAGGCATAAGGGTCACTCTTGCGAGCCGCTCTCCCGGCGGGCACGGGCGCGGCGCTTGCCGGCATGCATCGCCTGGACGCGAGCAATCGGAATGGTGCGCCCCTCGTCGACCAGATCGGCGGGGAGCCGTTGCGGTTGAGGCATCAGCTCGGCCCATGGGTCGCGGTTGGAGAGGAGTGCCGGCGCGGTGTGCACCGTGAAGTCGCGGGGCGTGGCGCGATCGAGCGCATCCCAGCCGACCGGGAACGAGACTGGGACGCCCTCGCGCAGGCGCGGGCTGTACGCCGCTACCACGCTGGCTCCGCCGGCACGGGTCGAGTCGAGGAACACCTTGCCCTCACGTTCCTCGCGAACGAACGCCGTTGTGGCCAGCGACGGGTCAAGGCGCTCGGCACGAATAGCGAGCGCGCGCGTCGCGGCAGCCGCCTCCTCGGTCGTCGCCAGCAGCAGCGGGACGAAGACGTGCACGCCCTTCGCGCCGCTCGTCTTCACCGCCCCGCTCATCCCGACCTCGGCCAGTGCCGCCCGCACGAGGTGCGCTGCCCGCACCGCCAGGTGAAACGCCTCGGCGTCCGGCGGGTCGATGTCGAGGACGAGGTATGTGGGGTGGTCGTGGTCGTCGACACGGAACAGTGTCGGGTGGTACTCGACGGCCCGCTGGTTCGCGAACCACAGCAGCGTGCGGCGGTCGTTGCACAGTGCGTACCGCACGGTGCGCTTGGACGCCTCAGCCCAGATCGGCGCCGTCTCCACCCATGGCGGCGTATAGCGGGGAACGTTCTTCTGCATGAAAGGGGCCTGACCGCGGAGGACCCTGATGACCGACAGCGGCCGATCGCGCAGCTCACGGATGATCTGCTCACTCACCGTGTCGAGGTAGCCGACAAGGTCCCGCTTGGTGGCCCCTGCGCCCTCGAACAACGGCTGATCGAGATTCGTCAGCTGCACCTCGTCGGGCACATCGTCGGCACTCATCGCCTAATCGTGCACCCGGCGTCGACGACTACTCGACAGCGACGACCGTGGCGCGCAGCGTGCGGTTCGGCCCGGCCGTGTAGAAGATCGTCGATCCGGGGCGCGCCCCGGCAAGAGCCCTGCCGAGCGGGCTCTCGGGCGTAATGACGTCGAAACGATCGGTGGCCTCGTCGACCGACCCGAGTAGGAACGTCTCCGGACCGTCCCCGAAGTCCACGGTCAGGACGTCACCCACCGCGACGCCGTCATCCTCACGGCGGGTGTTCGGCGAGTCGAGTGTGGCCAGGTCCGCTTCGACATTTGCGATGCGCTCATCCAGCATCGCGAGCCTTACGTGGCCGTCCACGTTTGTTGCCCGATCTGCCACATCGCCGGCGCCGCTCGGGATGGTTTCGGCCAGGGCGCGGTCTCGTTCGCCGCGCAGCACGTCGAGACGCATCGTCAAGATTTCCCGCCGGGAGGCGGTGTTGAGAGTCGCAGTCATGGTCGTCCCCTCCTGAGCCCTACGGATACCGTCGAGCGCATCAACGGAACTCTGACCCGCGGTATGCCCGGGCGGCATGTGGTTCTCATCGGTCTCTTATCGCGGCAGCCGCGAACGGGCGCCCTACGATGTACAACCGTGCTGCGTACCGTCCTTGCAACCCGGTACGTGACGCCCCTGCGCGAGGGCGGTTCGCTCCCCGGGCTCATGGAAGCCGACGACCTCGGGACATACGTGGTCAAGTTCCGCGGCGCAGGACAGGGTCGCAAGGCACTCGTCGCCGAGGTCATCTGTGCGCGGCTGGCCCGGGAACTGGGCTTGCCGGTACCCGATCTCGTGACGGTTGAAGTGGACGCGGCGCTCGCGGCCGGCGAGCCCGACGAGGAGGTGCAGGCTCTGCTGCGGGCCAGCGCCGGGCTGAACCTGGGCGTCGACTTCCTGCCGGGCGCACTCGACTTCGACGCCGCCGCCTTCGGCGTAGACCCGGGATTCGCCGGCCAGGTGCTGTGGTTCGACGCGTTGATAAACAACGTCGACCGCTCGTGGCGCAACCCGAACCTGCTGTTCTGGCACGGACGTCCGTATCTGATCGACCACGGCTCGGCACTCACGTTCCACCACACCTGGGCGTCGCCTGCGACTTCGGCGCAGCGCCACTACGACGCCGGCGACCACGTCCTGATCGGCTCGGCGCCCGATGTCGACGCCGCCGATGCCGCGTTGGCACCGCGGGTGACCGACGATCTGGTGGCGGTTGCGTGCGCCGATGTGCCCGACGAGTGGTTGGCGGGCGAGCCGGGCTTCGACGAACCGGACGACGTGCGCCGCGGCTACCGTGACTGGTTCCGGGCCCGGCTCGCGGCGCGCCGGACGTGGATGCCGGCGCTGCGCGACAGTGTGGCCGCGGGCCCGGCGCCACGAACGCCCCGTCGGCGGCGCTGGCAGCCGTGGTTGGGTGATGCCCCGTGACCACGCTGCACCCGTTCGAGTACGTCGTGCTGCGTGTGGTGCCGCGCGTGGACCGCGGCGAGTCGATCAACGCCGGGGTCGTGCTGTACTGCCAGGCGCTGGACTATCTCGGCTGCCGCGTCCACCTCGACCGAAACCGGCTCGCGGCGCTCGACCCGGGCGCGGACGCAGTCGCCATCGACCGTGCGCTGACCGCCGCCTCGGACTTCTGCGGCGGCGCCGGGCCCGCAGCCGGCGAGCGCCTCGGGCGCCGCTTCCAGTGGCTGGCCGCTCCGCGCAGCACAGTTGTGCAACCCGGCGCCGTGCACACCGGCCTCACTGCCGATCCGGACGCCGAACTCGATCGACTGCTGGTCGCGCTCGTATTGCCCGGGTGAACGCCGTCGCTCACGCGGCCTGCCAGCGCCGCAATCTCTCGATCGTCGCGTCAATGACCGCGTCGAGGGCGCCGGGCTCCTCGAACAGGTGCGTTGCCCCGGGAATTACCACGACCTCGACGCCGGCGCTGATCGTGGCTGCGGCCTGCTCGTTCAGGTCGCGCACCAGCGGGTCGTTGCCACCGACGATCAGCAGCGTCGGTGCGCGCACCGCGTGCAGTGCCTCAGCCGCCAGGTCGGGTCGGCCACCGCGCGACACGACGCCGTTGACCAGCTCCGGGCGGTCGGCAGCGCAGCGAAGCGCCGCGGCGGCGCCGGTACTGGCGCCGAACAGGAACAGGGGCGGCGGCGCAGCCCGAGACGTTGCGGCCAGCCAGTCGGCGGCTGCGGTCAACCGCTGCGCCAGCAGCGCAACGTCGAAACGCAGCGCGCCGGTTCGGCGATCGAGCTCGTCTTCGTCGGCGGTGAGCAGGTCCATCAGCACTGTGCCGAACTCCACTCGGTTCAGCGCCGTCGCGACGTACCGGTTCCGCGGACTGTGCCGGCTGCTTCCACTGCCGTGCGCGAACAACACCACGCCCCGGGTCGCCGCCGGCTGCGTGTAGTCGCCGTCGAGAAGCACCGGCCCGGCCGGGATGCGAACCGCCTCGGCGCGCACGCTGGCGAGTATGGCAAGCATCCGGGCGCCGCTGCCGACGAGGTGCCTGACACGATCGAGCACGTGACACCACACGACGCAGTTTCGATTCGCTGGGGAATCCTCGGTGCCGGTGGCATCGCCGGGCTGGTCGGCCCGGAGATCGCCGCGGAGCCGGGCAACGAGGTCGTGGCGGTCGGAGCGCGCGACCTCGATCGGGCGACTCGGCTGGCGCACACAGTAGGTGCGCCGCGGTCCTACGGCTCCTACGCCGAGCTGGTCGCGGATCCCGACGTCGACATCGTCTACATCACCACCACACCCGCCCAGCACCACGAGCAGGCGCTGCTGGCGCTGCGCGCGGGCAAACCGGTGCTCGCCGAGAAGCCCTTCACCGTGAATGCCCGCGAGGCCCGCGAGGTGGTCGCCGAGGCGCGGGCACGGCAGCTGTTCTGCATGGACGGCATGTGGATGCGGCTCAACCCGCTGATCATCCAAGCCCAGCAGATCGCGAGGTCCGGCCGGATCGGCGAGTTGATCAGCGTGCACGCCGACCTGTCGCACCTGTTCGAGTACGACCCGAAGCACCGCGTCTACGACCTCGCCGCCGGCGGCGGCGCACTGCTCGACCTCGGCGTCTACCCTGCGACGTTCGCGTGGCTCTTCCTCGGCCGGCCAGACACCGTCGAGGCGATCGGGGCGCTGGCTCCTACCGGCACGGATGCCAGCGTCGCGATGCAGTGGGCCTACCAGGACGGGCGGTTCGCCCAGATCTCGTGCACGACGCGGGGCACCAATCCGCTCACCGGGCTCGTCGCCGGCACCAACGGCTGGATCTCGATCGGCGGCCGGGTGCACCGCGCGCCGTTCATCACGGTGCACGACGAGTCCGGCGACGAGGTGCTTCGTCAGACGATCAAGGGCGCCGGCTTCAACCACGAGATCGCCGAGGTCGCACGCTGCCTGCGCGCCGGCGAGGCCGAGAGCCCGCGCGTCCCGCTGGACGAGACGATCGCAATCCTCGACGTGCTCGACAGCGCACGCGCTCAGCTCGGGGTGCGCTACCCGGCCGACGAGGTCGGAGCAGAACTACCTACATAAGGCCTCAGACGACACGCACGCCCGGCGTCGACGCCTGGATCGTCTCGCCGATGACGGGCGCACCGGGGATTTCGCCTACTAGCAGCAGCCCACCACTCGTCTGGGCGTCGGCGAGAAGGAGCAGCTCGTCCTCGGGGAGAGTCGACTCGAGCCGGGGCCGGACCCAATCGAGGTTGCGTTTCGTGCCGCCGCTGACGAACCCGTCGCGCAGCGCCTCACACGCCCCGTCCAGGTAGGGCACCGCTGCGGCATCCACGACTACGCCCACCCCAGAGGCGCGCATCATCTTGTACAGGTGGCCGAGCAGCCCGAAGCCGGTCACGTCGGTGGCCGCCTCTACGCCCGCGGCGAGCGCCGCGGCAGCGGCGTCACGGTTGAGCCGCGTCATGCAGTCGACCGCCTGCGGAAACACCTCGCCGGTCGCCTTGTGCCGGTTGTTCAGGACTCCGACGCCGAGCGGCTTTGTCAGGCTTATCGGCAGCCCGGCGCGGGCGCGATCAATGCGCAACAGCCGTTGCGGATCGGCCGTGCCCGTCACGGCCATTCCGTACTTCGGCTCGGGATCATCGACGCTGTGCCCGCCGCCGACGACGCATCCGGCCGTCCGCGCGATATCCAACCCGCCGCGAAGCACCTCCCGGACGAGGTCGAGCGGCAGCACGTCACGGGGCCAGCCGAGCAGGTTCACCGCTACAAGCGGACGCCCGCCCATCGCGTAGACGTCGGACAGTGCGTTCGCGGCAGCGATGCGGCCCCAGTCGTACGGGTCGTCGACGACCGGCGTGAAGAAGTCGGCGGTCGCGATCAACGCGACGTCCCCTTCGATGCTCACGACGGCCGCGTCATCGCCCGCGTCGAGGCCCACCAGCACGTTCTTGGCCGCGTCGCCGATGAGGCCGGCCACGATCTCCTCGAGCTCGCCGGGCGGGATTTTGCACGCGCACCCACCGCCGTGCGTGTATTGGGTCAGCCGCCAACCCGCCGACATGGCAGTGACGATAACCCGTACCGTCTACCGGCGGAGGCGTACAGGCGCCTGGTGGCCCTCCCGGTCTTCAAAATCGGTGGAGCCGAGCATCTCGGCTCGGCGGGTTCGATTCCCGTCCGCCTCCGCGGCTCACCGGCCGGCTGCCTGCGCCGCGGCCCGCGCGGCATCCGTGAGCTGCTCGACCCAGCGGTCCGCCACATCGACGGATACCGCGCCGTACGCCCCCTGCCGAGCGCGCGCATTGACGCCGGCGAGGATCGCGGCCATCCGCCAAAGCGCGAATGCCAGGTAGTACGCGAGATCGTCGAGCGGCCGGCCTGTCGTCTCGGCGTACCTCGTAGCAAGGTCGTCGCGGCGCGTGAATCCCGCACCCCGGGTCGGGCTCGGCAGCGGTACGCCGTCGCCGGGCTCACCCCAGTAGGCCAGCAGCCAACCCACGTCGGCCAGCGGATCGCCGAGCGTGGCGAGCTCCCAGTCGAGCACGGCCCGCACTTGACCCGCCTCGCCGACGATCACGTTCCCGGGACGGAAGTCACCATGCACGATCGTGGTATCGCGCTGCTCCGGCGCGCCGTCGCGCAACCGGATCAGGACTTCGCGCATCGCAGCGGTGGCCGGAACGCCGAGCCGATCGAGTTGCCGTTCCCAGCGGGTGAGCTGCCGGGTCACATAGTCGGTGCCCTTGCCCAGGTCGGCCAGCCCGACATCGGACGGCGTGACAGCGTGCAGCCCGGCCAACACGTCCACGAGATGCGGCCCCAGCGCAGCGTGCGCGGGCAAATCAAGCGTCTGCTCGGCCAGCTCCTGGTCGCCGGGCACGACCCCCGCGACGTACTGCATGACGAAGAACGGCACGCTGAGCACCGAAGTGTCTTCGCAGGCGGCCACCATCCGCGGCACCGGAACTGCCGTCGCTTCCAGCGCCGCCATGATCCGATGCTCACGCAGTACGTCGTGCGCGGACGCGATCACCCCGGACATGGGCGGGCGGCGTAGCACCCACCGCGCGCCCGCTGCATCAGACAGCAGATACGTGAGGTTGGACCGCCCACCGGTGATCACCTCAGCACGCAATGGCGGTACGACCTGCGTGCCTTGTGCTGCCAGCCAGCGCCCGACGACGTCGACCGGCAGCGCCGTCGGATCGGTCACGTCAGGCTCACGATGTCGTGCGCGTCGATCACGACGGCTTCCTCTGCGCGCATCTTCTCCACGGCAGCGCGCGTCGACTGCTCGGCGGCCGGGTGCAGCGCCGGGTCGACGTCGGCGTAGACACGCGCCACGATCGCCTTGACATCGCTCGGGCCGCTTTGCAGCACTTCGGCGATTTGCTGCTCGCGGAAGAGTCGGTGCGCCAGGTAGTACTCGATCACAGCTGTCGGGTCATCGCGCAGCTCGGGCCCGTGGCCCGGGTACACCGCGGACGGGTCGAGGCCGAGAACACGTCGCAGCGATTCGAGGTACGCGCGCAGGTCGCCCTCGGGGTAGGTGACGACGGACGTGCCGCGGCCGAGGATGTGGTCACCGGTCAGCACCGCGCCGGATTCCAGACGGAACGCCAAGTGGTCGCTGGTGTGCCCCGGGGTCGCCACCGCAGTCAGCGACGTCCCGTTCAACGCCACCCGGTCGCCGTCGGCGAGTACCCGGCCATCCGGCCCGGCAACGTCGGGGCCCGCGGCGCATATGCGGGCACCGAGTCGCTGCGCCCAGGGCTGCGCGGCTTCCGCGTGGTCCAGGTGGTGATGCGTGACGAGGATCCAGCGGCATGTCGCGTCACCGATCGCGCGCTGGACGCCAGCGAGATGTTCCGGGTCCGGCGGCCCGGGATCGACGACAGCCGTCTCGCCGTCGCCGTGGATCACGTACGTGTTCGTGCCGTCCAGCGACATCATGCCGGCGTTCGGAGCCAGCACGCGGGACAGGAGCGCGTCGAGCCGTGCCTCGCGGGGCAGCTGGCCGAATGCGGGCAGATCCCAGTCCAGCCGTGGGTCGGCCGGCTGTTCCACCCGCGTCATCGAGCCTGCGGCAAAGTGACCGAGCGCCGTGGGGCGCGAGCAGCCGACGGCGGCGGCACGACCGGCCCGATGTCACCGTCCGGTGCCTCGTCGAGGTCGACGATCACCGGGGCGTGATCGCTCGGCCCGGTGCCCTTGCGGGCTTGCCGGTCGACCCAGGCGGCGCGCACGCGGCCGGCCACTCCCGCGCTCGCCAGCACCAGATCGATGCGCATGCCGAGGTCCTGATGGAACATGCCGGCGCGGTAGTCCCAGTACGTGAAGATCCGCTCGGTCGGCCAGTGCTCACGCACCACGTCGGAAAGGCCGGTGGCCTCCAATTCAGCAAGCGCTTTACGTTCGGGCGGCGTGACGTGCGTCTGGCCCACGTAGGCGGCCGGGTCGAAGACATCGGCGTCAGTCGGCGCGATGTTCATGTCGCCGCACACCACGACGTCGGCCTTCCCCGCGGCCACCGCATCGCGCAGCGCAGCCAACCAGGCGAGCTTGTACTGGTAATGCTCCGAGTCGGGTTCCCGGCCGTTCGGGACGTACACCGAATGCACGCGCACGCCGCCGCACGTCGCGGAGACTGCTCGCGCCTCCAGATGCGGGAAGCCCGGCGCGTCCGGCAGTCCGGCGACGAGATCGTCGAGGCCGACCTTGGACAAGATCGCCACCCCGTTCCACCGCGCCTCACCGTGGTAGCCGACGGCGTAGCCGCGCTCGGCGAGCTCGCTGCCGAGCAGCTCGGTGAACGCGTCTTCCGCGAGCTTCGTTTCCTGCAGGCACACCACGTCGGGCTGTCGCTGGTCCAGCCAGGGCAGCAGCCGCGGCACCCGCTGCTTCACGGAGTTGACGTTCCACGTCGCGATGCGCACCCGCTCAACGTAGCCCGGACGGGCACGATGGACGCATGCCCAAGGACCGGCTGGCCCCGTACCGGGCCAAACGCGACTTCGCCCGCACGCCGGAGCCCGCGGGCCAGCCCGCCCGCGACGGCGCGGCGCGGCGATTCGTCGTGCAGCGGCACCGGGCCCGCCGGCTGCACTACGACTTCCGCCTCGAGATCGACGGCGTGCTGGTGAGTTGGGCGGTGCCCAAGGGGCCGACCCTCGACGCGTCGGTGCGACGCGCGGCGTTCCACGTCGAGGACCACCCGATCGAGTACCTCGACTTCGAGGGCGTCATTCCCTCGGGGCAATACGGCGGCGGCGACGTCATCGTCTGGGATCTCGGCACGTGGGAGCCGTACGAGGCGCCCGATCCGCGCCGGGCTGTCACCAACGGCGAGCTGCATGCCGACCTTTTCGGCGAGAAGCTGCGCGGCCGGTTCGTCCTCGTCCGCACCGGGCCGCAGTCCGATCGCGAGGACTGGCTAATGCTGCACAAGCACGACGAGTCCGCCGTCGCCGGATGGGATGCCGAGGACTACCCGAAGTCGGTCCTGAGCGGACGCACCAACGACGAGGTCAAGGCCGACCCGGACCGGATGTGGCGCTCCGACCTGCCTGCGGCCCGCGCTGCCGTGCTTCTCAAGACGCCGGCGGCGAGCCCCGACGAGCTGGCCGAGCTCGACACATTCGGCGCATCCGGGCGGTGGCACGTCTTCGGCCGCGAGCTGCGCGTCACCAACCTGGACAAGGTGCTGTTCCCGCCGCGCGGCCGGGAGAAGCCGATCACCAAGCGGGATCTGCTGCGCTACGCCGCACGGGTCGCCCCGGTGCTCCAGCCGTATCTGTCCGGGCGTGCACTCAACATGCATCGTTTCCCGAACGGCGCCCAGGCGAAGGGGTTCTGGCACAAGGAGTTGCCCGGCCACGCCCCGGACTGGCTGGCCCGCTGGGACAACCCGGATGCAGATCGCGGCGAGACGCACACGTATCTGGTCGTTGCCGAGCCGGCCGCCCTCGTCTGGGTGGCCAACTTCGGCGCCCTGGAATGGCACGCCTGGACGTCTCGTACCGACCGGCCGCACCAGCCGACGTATGCGCTGATCGATATCGACCCTGGCGACACCACCCGGTGGGCCGACGTGCTCACGCTCGCGCGGCTGCACCGCGCCGCATTCGAGCACCTCGGCGTCACGGCGCGCGCGAAGGTCACCGGCCGGCGCGGCATCCAGATCTGGGTGCCGATCAAGCGCGGGCCAAGTTTCGACGAGACCCGTGCCTGGGTGGAGCAACTGTCCCGGTCGGTCGGCGACGTGGTGCCCGAGCTCGTCAGCTGGAAATGGCAGGTGCCCGAGCGAGGTGGGCTTGCCCGCCTCGACTACACGCAGAATGCGATCAACAAGACGCTCGTCGCGCCGTACAGCCCCCGCCCGGCGCCCGGGGCACCGGTCTCGGCGCCCATCGACTGGGACGAGCTCGACGACAAGACGCTTCGTCCCGACCGGTTCACCGTACGGACCATACTGCGGCGTATCGAAGAGCGCGGTGATCTGTTCCGCCCCGTCCTGGACGAACCGCAGGTACTGCCACCGCTTGGCTGAGCCGGCGGCTCAGGGTGGTTGGGGCAGTATGGCTGCATGCTGGGCCTCCCCGACCACGTCCACGCCGGCCTGTTCGACCTCGATGGGGTGCTGACCGACACGGCCAGCCTGCACCGCACCGCGTGGAAGCAGACGTTCGACGCCTACCTCGCAGAGAGCGGCCAGGCGCCGTTCACGGACGACGACTACGAGCGCTACGTCGACGGCAAGCCGCGCCCCGCCGGAGTGCGCGACTTCCTCGCGTCGCGCGGCATCCATCTGCCCGAGGGCGAGGACGACGACCCGCCAGGGCGCGACACGGTGCACGGCGTCGGCAACCGCAAGAACGAGCTGCTGGAGCAGCTCATTCACCGCGATGGGGTCGTGGTCTACGACGGTTCGCGTCGGTACCTGGAGCTGGCCCGTGATGCCGGCCTCGCCCGGGCGCTGGTGTCGTCGAGCGCGAACGCCCGCGCGGTCTTGAAGGTCACCGGCCTTGACCCGCTGCTTTCTGCCATCGTTGACGGGCACACCGTCGAACAGCAGCACCTTTCCGGTAAGCCTGCTCCCGATTCGTTCCTCGCCGGCGCGAAGCTCCTCGGCGTTGCGCCCGCCGCGGCAGCGGTGTTCGAGGACGCAATCGCCGGCGTTGCTGCTGGGCGGGCCGGCCGTTTCGGCTACGTCGTGGGCGTCAATCGGCTGGATGCCGAGCACGCCCGCCAGCTGCGCGCGAACGGCGCGGACATCGTGGTATCCGACCTGATGGAGCTGCTGCAATGATCCCGCAGACGCGTTTTCCGGTGGAGCCGTGGGCGGTCCGCGAGGTCGGCCTCAACCTCGACCAGCTTGCCCAGTCCGAATCGGTGTTCGCCTTGTCAAACGGACACATCGGCGTGCGCGGCAACCTCGACGAGGGCGATCCACATGGGCTGCCCGGGACGTACCTGAACTCGTTCTACGAGACGCGCCCACTTCCCTACGCCGAAAGCGGATACGGCTTCCCCGAGCAGGGGCAGACGATCATCAACGTCACCGATGGCAAGCTGATCCGGCTGCTCGTCGACGACGAGCCGTTCGACCTGCGCTACGGCGCACTGCGTGAGCACGAGCGCATCCTCGATCTGCGCGCCGGCGTGCTGCGCCGCACTGTTGAGTGGGAGTCGCCTGCCGGGCAGGTCATCCGGGTGCGCTCGACGCGGATGGTGTCGCTGACCCAGCGCTCGATCATGGCGATCCGTTACGAGGTCGAGGCGGTGCACGATCCCGCCCGGGTGGTCGTGCAATCCCTGCTGGTCGCAAACGAGGACATGCCTACGCGCGAGAACGATCCGCGGGTGGCAGCGATACTGGAAAACCCGTTGCAGCCCGAGGATCGGCTCGGCAGGAACAGCCGGGCGCTGCTCGCGCACAGCACGCGGGCCAGCCGGCTGCTCATGGCGGCCGCTATGGACCACGTCTTCACCGGCAACAACTTCAACCCGGCCCTGGAGCTGCAGCCCGACTGGGCACGGGTCACCGCAGGGACCCGGCTGCATCCCGGTGAGCGGCTGGAGCTGACCAAGTTCGTCGCCTACGGCTGGTCGAGCGTGCGCACGCTGCCCGCACTGCGCGATCAGGTCGATGCGGCGCTCAGCGCCGTCGTTTACACCGGATGGGACGCCCTGCTCGCCGACCAGCAGGCGGCGATGGATACGTTCTGGCAGGGCGCCGACGTCGAACTCGACGGCGACGACACGGTGCAACAGGCAGTGCGCTTCGGGCTGTTCCACTCCATGCAGGCCGGAGCCCGTGCCGAGCAGCGCGCGATCCCGGCGAAGGGGCTCACCGGGCCGGGGTACGACGGACACGCGTTCTGGGACACCGAGAGCTACGTGCTGCCGGTGCTGATCGCGACCGCCCCGCACGCCGCGGCGGACGCTCTGCTGTGGCGGCGCCATACGCTCGACTTGGCCCGCGATCGTGCGACGGCGCTGCGGCAGTCCGGTGCGAGCTTTCCGTGGCGGACGATCCGCGGGCAGGAGTGCTCCGGGTACTGGCCGGCCGGTACTGCCGCGATGCACGTCAACGCGGACATCGCCGTCGCGGCGATCCGCTACGTCGACTGGACGGGCGATGAGGAGTTCGACCGGGGCTGCGCGCTGCCGCTCCTCGTGGAGACGGCGCGGCTGTGGGAGTCACTCGGCTACCACGGAGACGACGACGCGTTCCACATCGACGGCATCACCGGGCCTGACGAGTACAGCGCGATCGCGGACGACAACATCTACACGAACCTGATGGCGCAGCGAAACCTGCGGGGCGCCGCTGACGCCGCAAGGCGCTGGCCCGACGACGCCGCGAGCCTTTCCGTGACCGAAGACGAGATCGACGCGTGGCGGGCCGCCGCCCAGATGATGGCGCTCCCTTACGACGACGCCAAGGGCGTGCACCAGCAGGACCGCGGCTTCACCGATCACGAAGTGTGGGACTTCGAGGCGAGCGCAGCGTCCGGCGGCTACCCGCTACTGCTGCACGCGCACTACTTCGACATCTACCGCAAACAAGTGATCAAGCAGGCCGACCTGATCCTCGCCATGCACTGGTGCGGCGACTCGTTCACGTTCGAGGACAAGGCGCGCGCATTCGCTTACTACGAGCCGCTGACTGTCCGGGACTCGTCGCTCTCGGCATGCACGCAGGCGGTACTCGCCGCCGAGACCGGCCACCTCGAGCTCGCGCACGACTACCTGGCCGAGGCGGCGTTGATGGACCTGAGCGACCTCGAGCACAACACCCGCGATGGGCTGCACATCGCGTCGCTGGCAGGCTCGTGGATCGCGCTCGTCGCCGGCTTTGGCGGCCTGCGCGACCACGGCGGCATGCTGTCGTTCCAGCCGCAATTGCCGCCGTCGATCACCCGCCTGCGCTTCGCGATCCGCTGGCGCGGCGGCACGGTTCAGGTGGCGATTACCCCGGACGAGGTGACGTACACCCTGCGGGACGGTCAGCCGATCGAGCTGCGCCACGCGGGCGAGCTGTTCACCCTCGGTACCGAGCCGGTACACCGCCCCACGTGCCACGTCGAGCCGATCACGCCGAGGCCGTCACAGCCACCGGGGCGTGAGCCGGCGCAGCGTTCCTAGCCCCGCCGTAGCGCAGCGTCAGCGCCCCCGGCTCGTGCCCGACGCGTCGTCCGTCGATGCCATAGCAAGCGACCACGGGGTAGCGACGTGCCAGGATGCGTGACATGCCAATCAGCGTGTGCGTTGCCGGAGCGACAGGATGGACCGGGCGCGCGGTCGCCGAGGCCATCCGCGATGCAAGCGACCTCGAGCTGCGTTCGGCGGTCAGTCGAGCGGGAGCGGGGCGCGATCTCGGAGAGGTATGGGGCGGTGGCGCGCTGGGCGTTCGCGTGTACAGCCAGGTTGCAGATGCGCTGGCCGGCGTCGACGTGCTGGTCGATTACACGTCGCACGACGCAGTGCGGGCCAACACGTTCACCGCGCTCGAGCGCGGAGTGCACGTCGTGATCGGATCGTCGGGACTCACCGGGCAGGATTTCGCCGACATCGACGACGCCGCGCGCGCCGCCGGCGTCGGTGTCTTCGCGGCCGGCAACTTCTCGCTGACCGCGACACTCGCGACCATGACGGCGATGCTCGCCGCGAAACACCTGCCGAGCTGGGAGATCATCGACTACGCCTACGCAGGCAAGCCGGACGCGCCCAGCGGCACGTCCCGGGAGATGGCGGAGCGGCTGAGCGAGATCGCGCGGCCCACCGTGCAGCGTCCGGTCGCCGAAACCGCAGGCTCGGTCGAGGCGCGCGGCGCAACGGTCGCCGGCACCCAGGTCCACTCGGTGCGGCTGCCCGGCTTCACGCTCTCGACCGAGGTCGTCTTCGGCCTGCCGGACGAGCGGCTGGTGATCCGCCACGACAGTGGGACGAGCCCCAACCCATACGTCGCGGGAACGCTACTCGCCGTGCGTGCGGTGCCAGGGCTGTACGGACTGGTGCGTGGCCTTTCCGCCCTGCTCGGGGACGGATGACGCGACACGTCAGCGTCCCGGTCGAGCGCCTCGCCCGATGGCTGGGTGGTTTCACCGAACGGCACGGCGAAACGCTCGCCGACGCGGACGAGCACGAGGTGCGGCTCACCGGCGCCGACGGCGCGCGCGCCGGCCTGAGGGTGCCGTTCCCGCCACTGCCGGAGGGTGCCGCCGACGCCCGTGAGCGACTGCTCGCGCACGTCTCGCGGCGCCGAACCGTCGGCGTGCTGCTGGTGCGGCGCCGGGCCCACGCCGTGGGCGTCTTCGACGGCGGCGACCTCGTCGCGTCCAAAGTGGACACCTCATATGTTCAGGCCACGACGAAGGCGGGAGGGTGGTCACAGCAGCGCTACGCCCGGCGCCGGGCGAACCAGGCGGCAGCCGCCTTCGCGGACGCCGCGGACGCGGCGGCTCGCGTACTGCTGCCGCATCTCGCCGGCCTGGACGCGCTCGTGTGCGGCGGCGACCGGGCCGCCGTCGACGCCGTGCTCGGCGACCCGCGGCTGCGAGGACTGGCCGAGCTGCGCACCGAGCCGTGGCTCGCGGTGCCCGAGCCGCGACTGCGCGTCCTTCAAGCCATGCCTGGGCAGTTCCGCGCGATCCGCATCTGGCTAGACCCCTGACGCACGTGCCGCGACCGGCTCGGCCAGAATTGTGACTTTCCGACGGCAGGGAGGCTGTGATGACGACCCGGCTCAATCCATACCTGAACTTTCGCGATACCACGCGGCAGGCCATGGAGTTCTACCAGTCGGTGTTCGGCGGGGAGCTGACCATGAACACATTCGGCGAGTTCGGCGCCAGCGACGATCCGGCAGAGCGGGACAAGATCATGCACTCGCAGCTGGACGCGGGCGACGTGTTCACGCTGATGGCCGCCGACACGCCCAACTCGATGGACTACCAGCGGGGCACGAACTTCTCCGTATCCCTGAGCGGTGAGGACGAGCCGGAGCTGCGCGGGTATTGGGACAAGCTGTCGACGGGCGGCAACGTCACCGTTCCGCTCGAGCAGGCACCGTGGGGCGATACGTTCGGCATGTGCGTCGACAGATTCGGAACCAGTTGGATGGTGAACATCGCGGGCAACAGACAGTAGTCAACTAGCGTTTCGTCGGTGAGTGACCTGCTGACTCCGCGGCCGGACTATGACGATGACGACTCGCGGACCCGAGCGGTCTGGGGGCTCGTTGCGCTCGCGATCATCGCGGTCCTCATTGTGGTTGTCCTGCTGCTCATAGGCGGCAGTAGCCATCACGGCGCACAGACACCTACCGACCTCAGTCAGCTGCCGACCACGGTGCCGACGAGTAGCGCGCCGCCGTCCAGTCCAGCGGCGTCGAGCCCGGCCGGATCGAGCCCGGCCACGTCCGGTGCCCCCACTTCCGGGTCCACGTCACCGGTGCCGACCAGCACCGCGAATCCGTGCCCGACGCCTGGCGCATGCCCCGTCGCGGGCGACGCCGGTCAACTTGTCGCTGCGGTGAACGCGTTCCGCACCGGCCATGGGCGCGCACCGGCGACCGGAGCGGTGTCGCCCCAGGCGCAGCAGTGTGCGCTCAGCCAGGGCAACGGGCCGGCCTGCGCGCCGAGCTTTGCCTGGGAGCCCGTGCCGACTCAGGACGGTGCGAAGGCCGTCGAACTCATCGCCGGCCGCGGCGGCGACTGGCTGCTCGATCCGGCGATGACGTCGTTCAGTGTCGGTTGGGCGTATGCGCCGGGCACCGGCTACGAGTGCGCGATCGTCAAGATCCGCTCATGACGTCGCGGACCGGTCGGCCATCTCGGCGCTGGCTCGCCACATGAGCGCGTGCCCGGCATTCAGGTCTGCCGCGCTCGGCATCGAGCCGGGATCCAGCAGCCACTGCAACGCCAGCCCGTCGCACACCGCAATCATCCAGGTCGCGATGGCTGCGGCACGCGGATCGTCCGCGGTGATCTCCTCGCGCAGCGACTGCGCAACCAGCGCTGCGACACGTGCGCGCACGCCTTGATAGTGCTCGGCGAACTGCTGGCGCAACTGCGGCGTGCGTTCGGCCTGCGCCATCGCCTCGACGTACGACAGCAGCAGCGCGCGACGCTTCGGCAGCCCGGCGAGTAGCGCGCGCCACGTCGCGCGCGCCCGCTCGAGTGGATCGGCTTCCGGATCATCCATCGCGATGCCGGCGAGCTGCTCGGCCCACTCGTCGAACACGGTGCCGATGACCTCGTTGAGCAGGCCCTCCTTGGAGCCGAAGTGGTAGCCGATGGACGCGGGGCTCGTGCCCGACTCAGCGACGAGGTCGCGCACCGTGATGCGCGCGAAGCCCTTGGTCTCCAACAGGCGTCGCGCGGCAGCGAGCAGGTCCTCACGGTGCCCCACAAGCGGCAGCGTAGTGCGATTGCCATATACACACATACTCGGGACGGCTACCGCCCGTGTTCAGCCCTCACTGGCCTGCGGCAACCCGCCGGCGACCTCGTCGACCTGGCCGGCGAGCGTGACGTCCATGTCGGTCACTCCCCCGGAGCTGTGCGTCGACAAGACGACGTCCACCCACCGCCAGCGCAGCGCGAGGTCCGGGTGGTGATCGAGCTCCTCGCAGATCGGCGCCAGGCGGTTCACGAACTCCACCGCCGTCGGGAAGTCGGCAAATTCGATGGAGCGCCTCAGCTCCTTCGTGCTACCCGTCCAGCCAGGGTGCAGGTCAGCCAATCGCTGCTCGACAACGTCCTGTGTGAGCAGTTCGCGCGACATGAGCGCCCCTCTCGTCGCGGGGAATCATGCCTACCGTATCCGCTGCGGCTACGCTCGCCCGGTGAGTTCGAGCGTGTTCGGGGGCGGCTTGTGAACGACGACCGGCTGGTATGGATCGACTGCGAGATGACCGGTCTCCAAATCACCCGAGACGCGCTCATCGAGATCGCTGTCGTCGTCACCGACGCCGACCTCAGACCGCTCGACGAAGGGCTGGACATCGTCATCCACCAGCACGACGACGTCCTCGACTCGATGGTTCCGTTCGTGAAAGAGATGCACGACTCGTCCGGGCTGACCGAGGCGGTCCGCGCGTCCACGATCACGCTGGGTGAGGCTGAGAAGCTCGTGCTCGACTACGTGCGCGGCCACGTGCCTGAGCCGAACACGGCGCCTCTGTGCGGCAACTCCATCGCCACCGACCGCGGCTTCATCGCCCGTGACATGCCTGCCCTGGACCAGTACCTGCACTACCGCATGATCGATGTATCGTCGATCAAGGAGCTGGCCCGACGTTGGTACCCACGCGTCTACTACGCCCAGCCGGCCAAGGGGCTGGCGCACCGGGCACTTGCGGACATCCGCGAGAGCGTGCGGGAGCTCGCGTACTACCGGGAGACACTCTTCGTGCCGCTGCCCGGCCCGTCCAGCGACGAGGCCCAGGCGGCCGCCAAAGCCGTGCTGAGCGACTCGGCCGACACGGTAAACTGACGCAGCTTCACGCATGGTGGGCGTAGCTCAGCTGGTAGAGCATCTGGTTGTGGTCCAGAGGGTCGAGGGTTCGAGTCCCTTCGCTCACCCCAACGAAATCGGCGCCCTCCGAGCGGTGGTCGTCACCGCTCGGAGGGCGGGCCAAACTGCCAGCTGACACGCGACGCGCGGTGTTTCTGTACCCGCGCCGTCTCGGCAGCTTAGCTGCGGACACGCTCGGCGAGTGCGAGCGGCGACTGGGCCAGGATCAACGCGGCAGCGCCGAGAACTTCGGCGCGGTCGCGGAGAACGCCCGCCGTGACCTGCACATCGGCCGCTGCGCCCGGGAGGCTGTGCCGGTCGATGCTGGCACGGATCGGATCCAGCAACACATCGCCGCCGGCGGCAAGCTCACCGCCGATGACGACGAGTTCCGGGTTGAGGACGTTCACGATCCAGGAGACGACCATGCCGACGGCCTCGCCGGCGTCGGCCACGGCCCGGCACGCCCCCCGGTCGCCGGCGGCAACGAGATCGAGTAACTGGTCGGGGGTCATCGGGCGCTCGACGACATGCTCGAGCAGCCGGGTGACGGCGACCGGGCTGGCGACGGTTTCGAGGCAACCACGGTTTCCGCAGCGGCAGATCTGCCCTCTCGGCTGGACACACACGTGCCCGATCTCACCCGCCATGCCGTAGCCGCCGCGGTACGGCTGGCCGCCGAGGATCAAGCCTGCTCCGACTCCTGCCGAGAGCCGGATGTAGATCATGTCGTCGACGGCACGCCCGGCACCGAAGACCTTCTCCCCGAGGGCGCCCATGTCGGCGTCATTGGCGAGTTGCACCGAGATACCGAGCCGGTCCTGCATCTCGGACGCCGGGGCGACGCCGTGCCAGCCGGGCAGGATGCCGTTCGCCTTGACCTCGCCGGTGCGTTGGTCGATGGGCGCGGCGAGGCCTATGCCGGCACCTAGCAGTTGCCCTGGGGTCACGGCCGCCTCGTTCAGGGCCTGCTGGGCGAGCTGGTGCGCCAGGTCCAACGTTTCGGACGGAGCGTCGTCGACATTCACTCTGGACCACTTCTCGGCGACGGGCTCGCCGGCGAGGTCGCAGACGGTGACGCGGATGTGCCGGTGGCCGATGTCGACGCCGATCGCGAACGCCGTGCCGGGCACCAAGGAGAGCAGCGTGGGTGGTCTGCCGGTGCTGCGCGGTCGCAGCGGGTCGTCGGGGGCATCGTGCTCGTGAATGAGGTGAGCCCGGCCGAGCTCCTCGGCAACGGTCGACACGGTGCCCCGGGACAGCCCGGTCCGCCGGGCAATGTCGGCCCGACTACAGCCCGGATGGCGGTAGATCGACTCGATCACCCGCAACCGGTTCAGGTCGCGCAGCCCTAGAGGATGCGGTACCGGCGGGGCAAGGGTGGCCATGGATGGCAATGTTAGTTCAACGATGGCGATATTCGGCAGTGAATCGACCATAAGCCTGAGGGTTTTGTGCCGTGTCCATGATTAGCTGCCCGATGTCAGAGCATCTGACTCGTTGACTTGGATCATGTCCACGCGTAACGTCCGGCGTGCCTGACTCCGGGCATTACGGTGCGAGGAGGCCATGATGCGCTGGCGGCACCTGATGGTACGTATCGGGATCGTTTCCACGATTGTCGGCCTGTGTGCCGCGGTTCCACTTGCTGCCCGGCCGGGCAGTTCAGCCCGGGCGGCAAGCGGCACGCCGATCTACCTCGATCCGTCCTACTCGTTCGCAGAACGCGCCGCCGACCTTGTGACACGACTGACGCCGGTGCAGCGCGCGAGCCAACTCGTCTCGAGCCAGGCGCCGGCGATCAGCGCCGGGGCGAATCCGCTGCTCCGCCCGGTCTTCGCCGGGCAGACCACTCTCGCCGCGCCGGTGAACGCCGGCGACTCGGCAATCATCACTGGCACGGTGGCCGGGATCTCCCCCGGCGCCACCCTCACCGTCGACCCGAACGGAACCGCTGAGTCGGTGACGGTCGCGACGGTCGGGAGCGGGCCGTCCGCGTTCGCGGCATCGCTCGCGGCCACGGCGAACCCCGGCGACACCAACATCAAGGTCAACTTCACTTTCGGCATGACCGCCGGTCACCTGATCAGCATCGGCTCCGGAGCCACCCAGGAGATCGCAACCATCCAAACAGTCGGCACGGCTGGAGTCGCCGGTACCGGCGTCACGCTCACGGCACCGCTGTCGCTGGCACATGCCACGGGCGCGCCCGCCCAGGACCTCGGCACGCCGACGACGGTCACTCCGGCGTTGGCGCAGCCGCACCCGGCGGGGACGTCCGTGACCGTGTACGAGGGGATCCCCGCCTACGGCTGGTGGAACGAGGCCCTGCACGGGATCAACGCAGAGTCGCTCAACCCGTCCGGCAACGCGGTGACGCTCACGAACACAACCTCCTACCCGATCGACCTGTCGCGCGCGGCGAGTTGGGATCCTGCGCTGACCTACCAGGTCGCGCAGGCGGAATCGGACGAGGCCCGCGAGGTCGTGCGCAACAACAAGTTCGATCTCGACTTCTACTCGCCGACGATCAACCTCGGCCGTGACCCGCGCTGGGGACGCAACGACGAGTCGTACGGCGAGGATCCGCTGCTCGAGGCGGACGTCGCCGGCCAGTTCGTTAACGGCATGGAGGGCAAGGACCAGAACGGGCAGCTACTTCCGGCCGGCGCCGGTTTCTACAAGACCACGACGACGCTCAAGCACTACGCGATGAACAACACCGAGGGCTTTGCGAACTCAGATCCGAACGGCCGGCTGAACGGGTCGTCGAACGCCGACGACCGGGCGATCCGCGAGTACTACACGATGCCGTTCCGGAAGATCGTCCAGGCGGATCAGAACGGCGCGGTCATGAGCTCGTACAACGAGATCAACGGTGTGCCGTCGGCGGCGAACGCGTACCTGAACGACACGCTGATGCGTGAGACGTTCGGTTTCCAGGGCTACTTCACCGGTGACTGCGACGCGGTCAACCAGATCAACACCCGCCACCATTGGCAGCCGGACGGGTTGGGGCACATCGCGAGCCCGGTCGAGCAGTTCGCGTTCGCCCTCGGGTCAGGCGAGGACGCCGAGTGCAACGCGGGCTACAACGGCATCGGCAGCTACCGCGGCCCGACCGCGCCGTCGACCACCGCAGGTGGCGCGGAGAACGCAGCTGGCATGGACATCACGACGCCGACTGGCGTGATGACGCAGAACGACATCGACGTGTCGGCGGCACGCCTGTTCACCAACCGGATGAAGCTCGGCGAGTTCAATCCGGACAGCACCGTGCCGTGGCTCACGGACGCGGTGGCCCGCGACCAGTCATACGGCGTCTACCCGTGGAACAACGCGACAGCGCCGACCGAAACCCCAGCCCGGCTGGACCTGGCACAGCGCTCCGCAGACGCGTCGCTCGTGCTGCTGAAGAACGCGACCACCACTCACAAGGACGGTTCTACAGGCAAGCTGCTGCCGATGTCGGTACCGTCGACCGGCCCGTTCAAGGTGCTCGTACTCGGCTCATACGCCAATAACTCGAACTTCTACATGGGCGGCTATTCCTCGATCCAGAGCGCGGCCGGCCAGGCCAACCAGGTCACGCCGTACACAGGTATCAAGTCTGCGATCCAGGCGATCGACCCGTCGGCGCAGGTTGACTACATGAAGGGGTTCACAGGCACCGGCACGAACGCAGCCAACTGCTGCACGGCGATCGACCCGGCCGCTGTCGCGGCGGCAGCCGATTACGACTACGTCGTCGTCTACGCCGGCATGGACTCCACGGCGTCGAACGGGACGACGGGCACCGAGGACCGCGATCGCACGTCGCTGGCACTGCCGGGCCTGCAGGGACAGCTGATCAGCCAGGTCTCCACGGCGAACCCGAACACGATCGGCGTGATGGAGACGATCGGCCCGCAAGACGTCTCGTCCTTCGAGTCGACGACTCCAGCGATCCTGTGGAGCTCGTTCAACGGCATGCGCAAGGGCGACGCGCTGGCGGATGTGTTGCTCGGCAAGTACAACCCGAGCGGCCGCACACCCGAGACGTGGTACCAGAACGTCAACCAGATCCCGAGTATCTACGACTATTCGCTTGCCGGGCGTACCTACATGTACTACGGCGGCCCGGTGTCCTATCCGTTCGGGTACGGCCTGTCCTACACGAACTTCAGCTTCTCCAACATGCAGATCTCCAACCGCAACCCGAGTGCCGACGACACGATCAACGTGAGCGTCGACGTCAAGAACACCGGCTCGCGCGACGGCAACGAGATCGTGCAGATGTACGCCAATACCCCGCTCGCCGACCCGTCGCTGGACCGGCCGATCAAGCGGCTCGAAGGCTTCCAGAAGGTGTCGCTCGCGGCCGGGCAGACCAAGACCGTGACCCTCCCGATCAAGATCTCCGACCTCGCTTTCTACAACGACACGGACAAGCGCTTCGAGGTCGACCCGGGCGAGTACGGCATCCAGATGAGTACCTCGAGCTCGGACAGCGACATCCAGGCGCAGGACACGATCAACGTCAGCGGCGCGCTGACGCAGACCCCCAGCGTCCTTACCGCGAAGCCGCGCATCCAGAGCAGCGACGACGCACGCGGTATCTCGCAACGGCTCACATTCCCCGAAGGCGTCACGGTCGACCCAGGCCTGACCGTCGCGATGAACGACGACAGCCTGTACGGCTGGATCGCGCCGGGCCAGAGCACGCCGCTTCCGGCCGGAATGACGCTTAGCTACTCCAGCGACCGGCCAAGCGTCGTCGCTGTGGACGGCGACGGCACGATCCATACGGCCGCGAACGGTGCGGCAACGATCACCGCGACAGCTACTTACCACGGCAAGAGCGCGTCCACGTCGTTCGTCGTGCGAGTGCTCTCCGAGCTAGGCAGCCTGGCTGTGGACGGCACGTCGCTGAAGGGCTTCAACCCTGACGTGAGCAACTACGACGACGTCCTCCCGAACGGCTATGCCGGCGTGCCTCAGGTCAGCGCCACGGCGCTGACAGGCAGCGTCGCGATCACCCAGGCGACCGCTGTACCGGGTGTCGCCACGATCACCTCGACGGGTCCCGACGGCATTGTCACTACCTACAAGATCAACTTTGCGAAACGCCCGTCCGGTGATGAGTTCAACAGTTCGACACTCGGCCCCCAGTGGCAGTGGGTCCGTGAGTCGCCGGCCGACTGGAGCCTCACGTCGAACCCGCACTCACTCACCATCACGCCGAAGACGGGCGACCTGACCACCACGATGAACACCGCGCAGAACATCCTGGTCCAGCCGGCCCTCGGTGACTGGATGCAGACGACCAAGCTCACCTTCAGTCATCGGCCGAACGCGGCGACCCAGCAGGGCGGCATCATCGCGTACCAGAACGACGACAACTACCTCAAGTTCGACCTCGAGGCGACGTCCGCGACGAACATCCAGTTCAACACGTCGCTCGAGGACACCCTGAACGGCGTTCAGGTCAACCAGACGCTGAACACCCTCAGCGCGAATTCAATCCTGCCCGCGAACAACACCATCTGGCTGCGGATGACCAAGAACGGAGCTCAGTACTCGACCTTCTACTCGCTCGACGGCTTCACGTGGGTACCGGTCTGGACAACCGGTGCGACGCTGACCAACCCGCGGATCGGCCTGTTGGCGTTCAACCGGGCGGGCACCACCACCGACCTACAGGTCGCGTTCGACTACTTCCACGTCGCTGCCAACCCGTAGCGTCGCGGTGGGGGTGACCGGACCTCAGCCACGTGGTCGACGCTGCGCTATCGTGGTCGCGTGGTTCGGCGGCCTTGACCGGCTGTCGGCTCCTGTAAGGTGACCGGTCGGCCCACTGCGGTGGGCCGCTTGTCTGAGCGCCGCTAGCTCAACTGGCAGAGCAGCTGACTCTTAATCAGCGGGTTCGGGGTTCGAGTCCCTGGCGGCGCACAGACCCCCAGAATCACTGGCCTGTAGCAGCCTGGTCAGCCATCCCTCGAGTAGCACACCGTCGCCACACCCGCTAACCTACGCCTCGTGGACGCCAACGCACTAGTCCTCCGCGAATGGACCCACGTGCTCAAGGCCGAGCACAAGAGTGACGCCACGGTCCGCTCCTACATCGAGTCCGCCCGCATGCTCGCCCAGTTCCTCGCGGAAAGATCCGAAGCGACGACTTACCGTGGTAAGCATTCCCGGCTGCGCGCTCTGCCTACTGCGGAAAATTCCGCACCCGCCGTCCTAGAGGCGACTACCGACGACCTGCGCGGCTTCATCGGCTGGTTGCTGAAGCATCGGAAGCCGTCCACGGCCGCGGTGCGGTACAGGTCGCTGCAGCAGTTCTACGGCTGGGCTGTCCGCGATGGCCTACGGGATGACAACCCGATGTCGACTATGCACCCACCCACGATCCCGGAGACACCCATCCCGGTGGTGTCTGTCGACGATCTCCGCAAGCTGCTACGGGCGTGTGAAGGCCGGGACTTCCTCGAGCTGCGGGACACGGCGCTGATCCGGTTGATGCTCGAACCCGGTGGGATGCGTCGCGCCGAGATCATCGGGCTCACCGTCGACAGTGTGGACCTGGAGAACGACGTCGTGGTCGTCGTCGGCAAAGGACGCCGGCCGCGGGCTATCCCGTACGGGCACCGCACCGGGCAGGCATTGACACGCTATCTGCGGGCCAGGCTGAAGTACCACAACGTCAAGCTGTACCCCGACGTGCTGTGGCTGGCGCAGAAGGGCCCGCTCACAGACAACGGGCTCGCCCAGATGCTCGAACGCCGCTGCGGGCAGGCCGGCATCGAGAGGATCAAGCCTCACCAGCTACGGCACACGTCGGCGGACATGTGGCTAGCCGAGTCGGGCGGTGACGAGACTTCCGCGATGCGGTTGTTCGGGTGGCGTAGTCGGCAGATGCTTTCCCGGTATGCCGCGTCGAACGCGGACGCTAGGGCGAGGGACGCGGCGCGCCGACTCGGCTTAGGCGACAAGCTCTAAAGCGGCGCTTCGGTTTTCACGAGGCCTTCTTGCGACTGCGCCGAGGCTTTGACTTTTCGGACCATCAGCGGCAGGAGCCACAACAAGAATCCCCAGTGGCCACCGCCCGACCTTCTGCGACAGCCTGACCGCGTTGACAAAGAAAGCGGCGTCGTCCTCGGTCGTCAGGCTGAGCCCCAGCAGCACGACCGGCCCCCGGAAAGTCCCGGACAGCAGCATTTCCAGAGCAACGGTGGCCCCGTGAGAGAACCCAACGACCACGTCGCAGCGATGCGCGGTTGCCAACTCACTGGCCGCGCGTGCCAGCCCCGGGATGGACACGTCATCGGTCAGCGGCGCACCCGCCATACCCGGCAACGTCGTGGCCACCAGGCGCACCCCCGACAACACCGGAGCTGCCATCACAAGGTCGAAGGATCGGGCCGCATTGGCTCCGCCCGGAAGGAGGAGCACCGATCGGTCCGCATCTTCAGGACCCGCGATCAACAACTCCGAGGCTTCCCGCATGGCCTTCTCCTCACGGCGCGATTACCTGTCACACCCTAGGGGACCTCGGCCACCCATCGTGAGGTGCTAGTCGTGACGCGGGTGACGGATTGGGTGCCAGTGCCGCGCCTCGAAGCGCCCGCTGGTGCCCCTGATCGTGTGTGTGGCGAGCCTCCCGCGACCGGCTGGAGAGTACCGGTCCGCGGGAAACCGGTTCGGTGAGGCGTTGTGGGAGAGGGTGCGCGCCGACTCACCCGGCGGGAGACAGACGCGGTCGGCCACTCCCAATCGCCCTACTTCTTGACACGGTAGTGGGCGGCCAGCGCGTTCGCACTTCAGCTAGTGAATCGACTCCGATATCGCCCGAGCATCTGTACGCTCCTTCGATTGAGGTGAGCCGGTATGGGATCGGCGCGCGACGCTGTGTCGGCCGATAAGCGGGACCATTCGTTTCGGGCTGACTTGCGTGATGAGGTCGTGCGTCTGTTCCGCTTCCTGTGGGACGACCTGGTCGCCGTCGCGGTC
>DATFRC010000053.1:0-17065 GCA_035263725.1 Jatrophihabitantaceae bacterium
GTTCACGGACGGTTCGTGCGGACAACCCTGCCTGCCTCGGGGACGAATCTGTGCTGGCCCGGCAAGTTTAGGGCGGCGGGTTCATGGCCGCCGCTGCTGATGCACCGCCCCGGCCGCCTGCTCCGGCGGCAACTCGGCGCAGTGCGTCCATGGCACGCTCGACGTCGTCGATGCTCGTGTAGAGGGTGAAGCTCAGCCGGCAGCTCGCGGGGGGCGTCAGTCCGAGGTCACGGTGGGCAAGTGTGGCGCAGTGGCAGCCGGCTCGGGACTCCACGCCGAGTTCGTTCAACCCGTTGGCGACGCGCATCGGGTCCATGCCGGCCACGTTGAACGCCAGGAGAGGTGATCGCGGTACACCAGTGGCAGGCCCGTACACGGCGAGCCCGGGAATGGCCTGGGCTGCTTCGAGAGCCCGCTCGGTCACCGATCGGATGTGCCGTGCCACGAGATTCATCGCGGATTTGATCGCGGGGCGCGGCATCGGCAGCGACGTTGCGAACCAGCGACGCTCGCCGGACACCAGGTCGAGCACGAGTCGCAGTGCCTGGGCCGAGGCAATCACGCCGAGGACGTTCGGCGTTCCTGCGGTGTACTTCCAAGGCAGCACGTTGTAGTCAACTAGGTCCGGGGCCACGCGGCCTTCGGCGATCATGTCCCCGCCGTAGAGGAACGGCAAAGCGTTGTCGAGCAGATGCTCCTTGGCATACAGGACGCCGACGCCGAACGGAGCGAGCAGCTTGTGAAAGGAGAAGGCGAGGTAATCGACGTCGAGTGCCTGGACATCCACGCTGCCGCTGGGTACGAGTTGTGCGGCGTCGACCAGTAGCAAGGAGCCCGTGCGGCCATCGGGCTGGACGTATCCGCTGGCGCGGGCAATTGCGCGGACGATGTGCAGCGGCGGTTTGGTGCCGAGAAAGTTGGAGGCGCCGGTGACGCACACGAGCTTGGTGCGGGCGTCTACCAGGTGCGCGAGATGGTCCAGGTCTAGCTCGCCCGTCTGGTGGTCGAATCGGGCAACGCGACACTCGACGCATCGCCCGAAGCGCGGCAGGATTTCCCGACTCAGTGCGTACCACGGAACAAAGTTGGAATTGTGCTCCATCATTGTCGTCACCAAGTTGTCACCATCCCGGAACTCGCTGAGTAGCGAATACATCACGGCGTTTATTGCCTCGGTGGTGTTGCGGTAGGTGACGATATTGCGCCGGCTCGGGGCGTTCAGCCAGGCTGCGATGGTGCCGTAAGACTCCTCGAACATCGCGGTCATGCGCTGCGAAGCCGTCGACTGTCCGCGGTGCACGTTCTCGTACCAGGGCGCTAAGGATCGGTAGAGCCTGAGGAGCTCCCGCGGTGGCTGCGTGGTCGCGGCGCTGTTAGTCACGACCCGTCCCGTCGCCGGGAAGTCGAAGTGCCGGCGAATGCGCTCGACGTCCAACGTCGGGACGCCCTTCCCGGGCTGCAAGGCGGGTCGGGTCGGCATGGGCTCAGACGATCTCTTGGGTCGCCGGCACCTCGTCAATGCGATATGGCGCTTCGTGAAAGACCATGACTACACGGAGCGGTCTCCCCTATCGCTGATACGGCTTATCGGGCAATGACGTTCGGTTTGGGGACCGACTTCTGGGGCGCTTACGCCGGCGCCGGTAAGCAATGCTCGAGAACCGCATATGCCTTGTCCATCGCGGCAGCCGGGTCGGCGTCAGGGTTGCCGACCTGCTCGGAGTCGAAGTTCAGGTCGAAGAACAACTCGTCGACACCCGCCTCGGCAAACTTGCCGATGTCGTCGCGAATCTGCTCCAGCGAACCGTGCAGCGGCAGGCGATCGGAAGCGTCGTTCGATGCGGGGCGCACCACACTAACGCCACGCACCACGCAGCGCATGCTCGCCGGCGACTTACCCACGCGTTCGGCCGCGTCGCGCATGGTGGCGATCGCGAAGCGGATGTCGTCAAGACTGGCGCGACTGCTCGAGATCCAGCCGTCCCCGCGGACGCCGCTGCGCCGGTAAGCCGCTTCGCTGCTGCCGCCGATCAGCACCGGGGGTCGCGGGCGTTGCACCGGTCGGGGCGCAATCTGCGAGGGCGGCACCGTGTAGAACTCGCCGGCGAAGCTGACCTGGCCGTCGGCGCTCAGCAGTGTGTTGAGGCAGTCGAGCCATTCGTCGAATCGCCTGCCCCGCCCGCGCATGGGAACCCCCGCCGCGGCATATTCGGCGGGATGCCAGCCGAGGCCAACGCCAGCATCCAGCCGTCCTGTAGATAGTACGTCGATCGTCGCGAACTGCTTGGCGAGCAGGGCAGGCGCGTAGAACGGACCGTTGACGACCGCGAGTCCCAGCCGTGCTCGGCTCGTCACGGACGCTGCGAAGCCGAGAGTTATGAGCGGGTCGAGCACGCTGCGGTAAACGGCGGGCAAGCCACTCTCGCTCGGGTAGATCACCCGCTGGAATGTCCACAGTCCGCGACAGCCCCGCTCCTCGGCAGCACGCGCGAGACGGGAAACGTTCTCCGGCGTCGCCCAGGAGCCTGATGTCGGGAGTGCCAACGACAATTCCATGTCCTGATGCCTACCAGATCCGGACACCGCGCATGACATCCGTCAGCGCTGATCCGGTCGCGCCGGCACTGCCCCTGGCGCGCAGCCGCACATAGCGTCAATGCCATGGTGAACATCGTTCTCGGACTCTGCATCGTCGGCGTGATCATCGTGCGGCAGTTGACGGTACGGCCGGTCCGCGAGGACTCACGCCCGGCGCTCCTGCTCGTGCTGGCCGCCTACGGCGTGGCGGCAGTGGCGCGCACCGTGCAGGGGCATCACGTCTCAGCGGCGATGCTCTCCGTCTTGGTCGCCAGTCTGATAGCAGCCGCCGCGCTCGGTGGAGTCCGGGCGCTGACGATTCTGGTGTGGCGGGATCCGAGTGGTCAGTTGATGCGGCGAGGCACGGCTATCACAGCTGCCCTGTGGATCGTCTCAATTGCCGTTCATATCGGGGCAGATGTCTGGCTGGCGAAGCTGACCAACATCGCCGGGCTGGGCGCATCCACGGTCGCGATCTACATTGCCGTTACCTGGGGGGCGCAGGGCATGGTGCTTCGCGCTCGGGCAACGTCGCTCACGCCGCCGCTTCTCGCTGTGCCGGC
The DNA here is from genome assembly GCA_035263725.1 of Jatrophihabitantaceae bacterium. GTDB lineage: Bacteria > Actinomycetota > Actinomycetes > Mycobacteriales > Jatrophihabitantaceae > DASXRA01. The sequence continues at coordinate 3,141 of DATFRC010000053.1, forward strand.
CACGCCTAGTGCTGTGACCGGTTCGCCTCGTCAGCCTGTTCGATGAGAAGTTCGCCGGCCGAGTTGGCGAGCGTGATGACGTCGCTGAGCGTGATGTTGGAGACGCGTTCGAGCGTCTTGCCGACGATCTCGTCAAGCCGGTCGTAATACCACTGGATCGCGTGTCGGCCCGCCGGCGTCGCGGTCGCGAGCAGGCTGCGCCGGTCGTCAGGGTTCTGCGATCGTGTGACGAAAGCGGCGCCTTCGAGCCGGTCCAGCAACGCGGTGACGCTGCCGGATGTCAGGTTCAGCAGATGGCCGATCTCGCTCGGCGTGTGCGGCCCGTCGTGATAAAGGAACCCGAGTGCGGCGATCTCCGTGGTGCCGACGCCGAGCTCATCGGCAACCGCTTCGCGGTAGCGATCCCAGCCGAGGACGAGCCTCTCCAGCGCGAGGGAAGCGCTTCGAATGGTCGGACCATCGTGACTCACAGTAGTCGCGCACCCCCGCGTCCGCTGCAGCTTATCTTGATCATCACGCTAGTTGTGGGTGGAACGCGATGTCAAGCACAGCGGCAGCTTGTTACCGCCGAGATTGGCAGAATCGCCTTACAACACGGCGAAATCGGGCTCGCTCATTTCGGTAGGACCACCCTATTGCCCTCGCCTCGTGATGGCCCGAATGGGCAGATCGCTTGATCCCCCAGATACTCGTTGCTACGCTGCGTTACCTAGGAGGCGGCGCAACGGGGGCGCGCCGCCTCCTAGCGTCGCGCTATCAGATCACGTACTGCTTCAGGTCGACGCCGCTGAGCTGTTCGTAGGTGCGCAGCCGCATCCGGAACCGTCCGTGGTCACCCCACGCGGTACCCCAGCTGTTGACATATGTGATGACGCTGCTGAACGCGTCGCTCGAGTCGAGTTCGACGCCGACCGCCTCGACCTCATGTCCACCCGCCAGCTTGCTCGCTGCCCAGTGCGGGTCGGCGTCGATGAAGCCATTGTTGTCCGGCTCGAAGAATGCTTCGTGCCAGGGCATTCCCTGCAGTACCGGACCGCGCTGCAGCAGCCGGAGGAACCCATACGCGGAGCGCGCCCAGCGGTAGCCCTTGATAGTGCCGCGGCTCTTGAGCACCTTGCAGATCGCCAGGCCCGACGAGCCGGTGTCATCGGGTGGATACGTGCCGGGGTAGCCGTCCACGACGGTCGCGTCGCTATAAAGCTGGACGGCGAACTTCTCCGCCTCAACGGCATCAGACGTCGACGGCAGTACGTCGCCGACGGCGCCGAAGAACGGTTGCGTACCAAGCGCCCCAGTTCCGGCATTGCCCGTGCACGATCCGAGGTTGCCCTGATCGAGGACGGCGAGCACGCGCTCCCACGATTGATCACCGAGCGTCTTGCCCATCTCGTGGACGTCGTTCTCCACCATGTGGGCGAGGCTGCGGCCGTCAAGCCACAGATTGCGCCCGAGTCGGGCACCCTCGCGTGGTACCTCGTCGTACTTCAGGTACAACTGGCCGGTATCCAGCAGACCACTGAACATGTGACAGCCCCCCTCTGGCTGGCGATGGTCGGATAAGGCACCCTCCCAGCCCTCTCCGTTAGCCACAAGAGCGTTCCGGGCACGGTTGCTGATACAGCACGCCGGGCGGCTGCGCCGCGGTACGGTCGCCGGGTGCGGGTCAACCTGAGCGAGGACGATTCCGGCGGGACTCGTGACCTACGGCTCGGTGACGAGGTCACGGTGATCTTGGGCGAGAATCCCACCACCGGTTACCGCTGGCATGCCGACATCGACACGACGCACCTGCAGCTCACCGACGATCAGTACCACGGAGCCGAACGTCCAGTGGGTGCCGGCGGTACGCGCCGCCTGACGTTCGCGCCGCTGAACGTGGGCCCAACGCGGCTGCACCTAGTCAAGCGCCGATCTTGGGAACAAGCCGTCGCCGCAGAGTTCGACGTGGTGCTCGACGTCCGAGCCGACTGAAACGGCTTCGCGGCGCGGCCAGAATGGTGGCGTGCACGCACCCGACCTCCGCGCTCATTTCGACGCGATAGCGCCTGCGTACGCACGACTCCGGGACACGTCCGCCGACGGGCGGATCACCGATGCGCTCGTGCGGGCGGGGGACCTGGCGGGCCGTTCCGTGCTCGACGTCGGCTGTGGGCCGGGGCGGCTACTAGCGGATCTGGCATCGCGGTATCACGTCCGCCCCATGGGCGTAGATCGTTCGCCAGCAATGATCGCCGCGGCACGAGCCGAGCTCGGGCCGTCCGCCGACCTGCGGGTGGGTGCTGCGGAAGTGCTGCCCTACAACGACGGTGAAGTGGAACGAGCCGTGTCCACAATGGCGGTACACCTGATGGATCGTCCGCGCGCCTTCGCCGAGTTGCGTCGAGTCCTCCGCTGCGGTGGGCAATTCTCGATAGCGACCGCCGACCCCGCGTATTTCGACCAGGGCTGGATGTCGCCGTTCTTCCCGTCCTATGCAGCGGCAGATCGAGCCCGGTTTCCGACCGCCGGCACGCTGCGCGCTGAACTTGGCAACTCTGGATTTTCCGACGTGTTCGCCGAGTCGATTGCCGTTCCGCGGGTGTTGACGCGGCAGCAAGCATTGGACAGGTTGCGAAGCCGCGCGTTCTCAACGTTCGAGTACCTGTCCGACGACGAGTGGCGACACGGCATCAGAGTCGCCGAACAGTCCTTGCCGAACATGGTCAGGTACGCCCATCACATGCTGCTGGTGGCGGCCTCGGTCAGAGTGACCGGCGGGATAACCGGCCCGCGTTAACCGCCAATATGACAGTGGGTTTCGCGATTGCGGTCACGCCTGTGGATCGTGAGCAGTCAATCCTCGCGATGCCAGCGCGCACGGCGGAACATTCGGCCGAACCGGTCGTGCAACGACGAACCTGAGTCCTGCAGCGGGTTCGCTTGGTACACGGGGGCGCCGTCGGGGGGGCTGAGCGTCTGCGCCTGCTCGTCGGTGAGCACGCACCGAACCCGGGTCGTAGTGATGTTGTCGATCTGGTCGCGATCGACGAAGCACAAGCCGTCGGCGGTCGAAACCACGATCCCGTCGAAGAGGTCTTCGGCCGGGATCTCGAGGACGTGCTCGACCACGCCGAACTGGGTACCTGATGCGGACACGACCGGCGTGCCCTTCTGGAGCGCAGAATAGGCGATCGGCATCCCGTCGTCGGCAGCCACGACGTCAGGCTACGCCGTCGCCAGAGAACTGCTCTCGACTGACCAGGCGCCGGCGCGTGGCATGACTGGGCCTCGTAGATACCGCATCGTCTCGACGCTGTCGAATGGGTACCCGTGGCTCGACGATCCGTGCTGTAGCTCGGGCCTGCCGTTACGTCTGTGCCTGCTGGGGCTCGCCGTGACTTTCTTGCGGAGGGAGCAGCTCGCGTTCGGGCGGGGTGCGGCGCACGTGCAGGAACCCGAGAATGGTCAGTACCAGCATGATCGCGCCGGCGGCGAAGGCCACGATCGCGCCCCATTTGGCGATCTGACCCACCTGCCAGAACGCGTAGGCGTTCAGCAGCAGCCCGCGCAGGGTCTCGCCCTTGAACAAGGTGTCGGCCTGCGCCTGCAGCTTCTGATCGGTCGGATTCTGCTGCGCCTTGGCGGACACCTCTGAGTAGGTCTGCCCGTCGGCTACCTCCTTGAGGTGCACGGCGATGTAGTGGTCGGCCCAGGTCTTGGCCTGCGCACCGGTGGTCATCTGCTGGCCGGCGTACTTCTTCATTGCTGCGGCGTCGGCAGGCGGCAGCGAGGTGATCGCCTGACTGTCTGCCGCCGGAAAGAAGATCTTCTGCGCGGCCAGCTGGGTGTGCACCTCGTGGTCGATGAATAGGTACGCCCACAGCAGCAACGCCCCGGCCAGGATCAACAAGATCGTGAGCAGTGCCCCAACTGAGCTGGCGATGACATCGAAGGTTCTACGCCGCATGAACGATCACCCTCTCCCCGCGCGGTGACACGCCTCGGCTCGGCATGCTGATGCGGAGCACCCGCGAAGGTAGACCCAAACGATCTACGCCACGTCACCCTTTCCGTATGGTCTGAGACAGTTCACCCGACATTCATGATCATCTGCCAGGCTCGGTGTTCGCCCACGACGAATCAGGTGCAACTACGACGATTCTCGGCGGAGGATGCGGGATTTGAACCCGCGAGGGTGTTAACCCAACACGATTTCCAATCGTGCGCCCTAGGCCACTAGGCGAATCCTCCGCTGGACAGGATACGGGGCGCTCGAGCCCCGCCGTGAGGCTTGCGGGTCGTCGCGTAAACTTGCCGGCCAGCCCCCCGTGCGGCGCTCATCCTGTGAACCTCCCCAGGGCCGGAAGGCAGCAAGGATAAGCAGGCTCTGGCGGGTGCGCGGGGGGCCCTGTTCGCTCGCTTGAGCCGGCGCCGCGCCCCAGTGCGGCCGGCACTGCGGACGGGCGGCGCCTCGTCCGAAGCGTGCTCTACTGTCGTTGCGTGGCTGGCAGTTTGGCGCTGTACCGCAAGTACCGATCCGCGACGTTCGCCGAGGTGATCGGCCAGGATCACGTCACCCGGCCGCTGCAGCACGCCCTTTCCGCGGGGCGCATCAACCATGCGTACCTCTTCAGCGGGCCACGCGGCTGCGGCAAGACGTCCAGCGCGCGCATTCTGGCCCGGTCGCTGAACTGCGTGAAAGGACCGACCCCCACTCCGTGCGGCGAGTGCGATTCGTGCCGAGAGCTCGCCCCGAACGGCCCGGGCTCCATCGACGTGATCGAGATCGACGCGGCCAGCCACGGCGGCGTTGACGATGCTCGGGAATTGCGGGAGCGCGCGTTCTACGCCCCCGTGCGCGACCGGTTCAAGGTGTACATCGTCGACGAGGCGCACATGGTGTCCACGCAGGGCTTCAACGCGCTGCTCAAGCTGGTCGAGGAACCACCCGACTTCCTGATCTTCGTCTTCGCCACCACCGAGCCGGACAAGGTGCTGCAGACGATCCGTTCGCGCACCCACCACTACCCGTTCCGGCTGATCCCGCCCGGCGTCATGCGCCAGCACCTCGAGCGCATCTGCGCCGAGGAAGGCGTGACCGTCGAGCCGGCGGTGTTGTCCCTCGTCGTCCGGGCGGGCGCCGGCTCCGCCCGCGACAGCCTCTCGGTGCTCGACCAGCTGATAGCCGGCGGCGGCCCCTCGGGTGTCACGTACGCAGACGCCGTGGGGCTGCTCGGGGTCACCGACGCAACGCTCCTGGACGACATGGTCGATGCGCTGGCCGCGGGCGATGCGGCGAGCGTGTACGGCACCGTCGATCGGGTCGTCGAGGCGGGACATGACCCCCGGCGCTTCGCCGCCGACCTGCTCGACCGGTTCCGGGACCTGATCGTCATCGACGCCGTGCCCGGTGCCGCCGCCAGCGGGCTGATCGACGACACGGCCGACGAGCTGTCCCGGATGAGCGAGCAGGCCGCCCGCCTCGGCGCGGCCACGCTGGCCCGCAACGCCGAGATCGTGCACACCGCACTGATCGAGATGCGCGGAACGACGTCCCCGCGGCTCGTCCTCGAACTGTTGTGCGCCCGCATGCTGCTGCCCGACGCCGCTGCCGACTCGGCAGCGCTGCTGCAACGCCTGGAACGGCTGGAGCGGCGCAATGCAGCGCTGTCACCACCCGAGTCAGCATCGCAGCCGCCGGCCCAGCAGGCACCCAAGCCCAAGGCCACCCCGAAGCAGAAGCCGAAGGATGATCCCAAGGCCGCCGCCGAGCCGACCCCCCAGCCGGGGGCGATGGACGCTGCTGCGGTGCGCCGGCTCTGGCCCGACGTGCTGGACATCGTCAAGCAGACGAGCAAGCGCACCCGCGCGCTGCTCGACAACGCGCAGGTCGCCGGTGTAGCCGGCGAACGGCTCACCCTGGCCGCGCCGACCGCTGCGCTCGCCAAGATGATCAGCGAGGACGGCACGATCGAGTTGGTGCGAACGGCGTTGACCTCGATCGCCGGCGGTCACTGGCAGGTCGAGGTGGAGACGGACGGCGGCAACGCAGCTCGCCCGGTGGCATCCGACGAGCCCGACCCGCGCGACGAGCCGCACCCCCCGCAGCCGTCCAGCTCCGATCCTGAGACGGACGCGCTGCAATTGCTCCAGTCGACGCTCGGCGCCCGTCCGCTCGAGCGCGGCTAGGGCGGCACACAGAAGTGCTGGCTACGCTTGGCCGGTGACTCGAGGCGGTAACTTCGGTGGGCAGCCGAACATGCAGCAGCTCATGAAGCAGGCGCAGCAGATGCAGCAGCAGCTGGCTGACGCGCAGGCGGAGCTGGCCGAGACGGAGGTCACCGGCAGCGCGGGCGGCGGGTTGGTGACCGCCACCGTGACCGGGGCCGGTGAGCTCAAGGCGATCACTATCGACCCGAAGGTCGTCGACCCGGAGGACATCGAGACGCTGCAGGATCTGGTTGTCGCCGCGGTACGCGACGCCAACCACACAGTCGGCGAGCTTGCCGCCGAAAAGATGGGACCACTAGCGGGGGGGTTCGGCGGGCTGGGCATTCCCGGCCTGTAACACCAGATGTACGAAGGCGCGATACAGGATTTGATCGACGAGCTCGGCAGATTGCCCGGCGTCGGTCCCAAGAGCGCCCAGCGCATCGCGTTCCACCTGCTTTCCGCCGAGCCGACCGACGTCGAGCGGCTGGCCAGCACCCTCATACGCGTCAAGAACGAAGTGCGGTTCTGCCGCATCTGTGGCAACGTCGCGGAGGCGGACGAGTGTCGCATCTGCCGAGACGCGCGCCGCGATCCGAGCATCATCTGCGTGGTCGAGGAGCCCAAGGATGTCGTGGCCGTCGAGCGAACCCGTGAGTTTCGCGGTCGCTACCACGTGCTCGGCGGGGCGATCAGCCCAATCGACGGCATCGGCCCGGATGACCTGCGGGTTCGTGAACTGCTCGCCCGCCTCGCCGACGGCACGGTGACGGAGTTGATCCTCGCCACCGACCCGAACCTCGAAGGCGAGGCCACCGCCACCTATCTTGCTCGGCTGGTGACGCCCATGGGCATCACCGTCAGCCGGTTGGCAAGCGGGCTGCCAGTCGGCGGTGACCTCGAGTACGCCGACGAGGTGACCCTGGGACGCGCATTCTCAGGTCGCCGGCGGGTCGAATGACCAACCCCGTAACGCACCCCACGGCCCTCGGTGACTTCCCGGTCGAGCCGCCGGCCCAGCATCGCCGGCCGCCCCGGCACCACCGCGGGATGTTCTGGATTGCGGTGCTTGCCGCGCTGGCCGCAGTGGCGAGCGGCGTCGTCATCACGGCAACCGCATACATCAACGAGTCGCAGCCGCAGACGGCCGCCGTCGACTACTTCCAAGCACTCGGGCGTGGCGATGCGCCCGGCGCGCTGGCCCTCGGGGACATACCCCCCGGGCCCCGTACCTACCTGACCAGCCAGGTTCTCGATGCTGCGCGTTCCATCGCCAAGATCAGTGACGTACGGGTGCTGTCGGTCGCCCGCCAGGGCCGCCAGGCACAGGTCACCCTCCAATACCAGCTCGGCGCACAGCAGGTGACCGACACGGTGTCCCTGCTGCGGCACGGGCGGGGCTGGCGGCTCACGCGTACCGCCGTTCCCGTCGACCTGCACGTCGCTGTCGCTGCCGACAGGATGAGCGTCGCCGGCGCCCGCGTCCCGAACGGGCCGGTGCTGCTCTTCCCGGGGGCGCTGCCTGTCGCGTTCGACACCCCGAACCTTGAGCTGGGCAGCGCGCAGCAGGTCGTGCATCTGAACGGTGGCACACTGCCGCCGATCCAGCCGCAGCTCAGCCTGGCCGGCCAACAGCGGGTGAGCGATGCCGTTCGGGCGGTGGTACAGGCGTGCCTCAGCGGCAGGGCTTCCGGCTATTGCCCCCCGCCGGCCGACCAGACGGTCGTGCCGGGCAGCGTCCGGGGTCGCATCACCGGAAGCCTCGACAAGGAACTGCCGATCACGTTCGCCTCCGGTGCCGCCGGAGTGCTCGTGATCTCGGGGAAAGTCGCCGTCAACGGCAGCTTCCGGCAACTTGACTTCAACAACCAGTCGGTGGCCACGACCGGGAACGTCGTTCTGCGGATCAAAGCGCAGTGCAACGCGACGAATCCCACGAGGCTCGTATGGGGAGCCACGTCGTGAGACGGCTCGCGGCGGCGGTGCTCGTGGCGCTCTTTTGCGTCGCGGAGCCGGCGTTCGCCGCCCCAGGGCCGGCCCAGGCACCGGAGTGGTGGTTCGACACCTGGCACGTTCCGTCGCTGTGGACCGGAGGCGCCAGCGGACAGGGCGTGACCATCGCCGAGATCGACACAGGTGTGAATGCCAGCCTGCCTGAGCTCGCCGGGAAGGTCTTGCCCGGCAAGAACTTCGGCACCGCGGGCGGTGATGGACGGACCGACCGCGCGGTCGAGCAGTTCGGGCATGGGACCGCGATGGCATCGATCATGGTCGCTCAGCGCGGCGGCTTCATGAACATCACCGGCCTGGCTCCGGGCGCGAAGCTGTTGCCTGTGGCAGTGCCGCTCAGCAAGACGACCGACGTGCCACGCAACGGCGACGACCAGCTGCCCGAAGCGATCAGGTGGGCCGCCGACCATGGTGGCAAGATCATCAGCATGTCGCTGGGCGGCGCGCGCAAACGCTCCGAGGGCCTGCCGTGCCCGTCGGGCGAGCAGCAGGCGATCAACCACGCGATCAACAAGGGCGCGATCGTCCTAGCGTCGTCGGGTAATGACGCGAAGACGGGCAGCCCGGTCGAGGATCCGGGCGTCTGCCTAGGCGTCGTATCCGTTGGCGCCGTCGACCGCCACGGCACGGTGGCGCCATTCTCGTCGCGGCACAAATATCTGACCGTGACCGCGCCGGGCGTGAACATTCCTTCGCTGGCACGGGTACCGCGCAGCGCCTATCGCGGCGATGGCACCAGCCAGGCGACGGCGATCACTGCCGCCGCACTGGCGCTGATCTGGTCGAAGTACCCGGCGCTGAGCGGGCAACAGGTGGTGGCGCAGATGCTTGCGACACTGGACCACCCCCCCGGCACCCAGGGCAGGCAAGACCCGAGCTACGGCTACGGCATCGTCAACCCCTACCGGGCGATCACCATGCCCCTGGCGACCAACGCGCCGAACCCGGTGTATGACGCCGTGGCCCCGTTCCTCTCGACACAGCCGGCAAAGGGCCAGGCGTTGCCCACTCCGGCACCGGCGGCGACGCAAGCAGTACCGCCCGGGCACTTCGCCGTGGGCAAGGCGCCGAGCATGTGGACGCAGCGGGTCTGGACCGCGCTCGCGATCGGCCTGCTGGGTGCGGTCGCGCTGATCGTGCTGGCCATCGTCGGCACGAAGCGCTCGCGCCGGCACGCTGCGCTAACCGGCAACGGCGGCCGACGGTGGCGCGGGCAGGTCCGAGACATCCCGCCGGCCCCGACATACCAGGACGGCGTCGGGGTGGTCTGGCATGACCTGACCGCGCCTCGTGACGAGCCCTAGGGGCGGAGCTGGAACGGCGGGTAGCGGTCGGTGAGGCCGAACAGCCAGGCCAATGCGCGCACGTTCCAACGCAGATACCCGGTCACGAACCGGTGCACCCCCTCGGGGTAGCGGCCGGTGAACAGGACCGCCCACTGCGCTATCCAGAACACCACGAACGCGGCGATGCCCACGAAGTACAGACAGAAGAAGACCGGTAGCAGGATCAGCGCCCGCAGCAAGATGATCCCCAGGACGGCCAGCCATCTGTTGCTACCCGGCGGATAGGGGATCGACAGCTGTACTGGATAGTCGCTCGGTGGCGGAGCCCAGGGAACCGGCTGCGCACCCGGCGGTGGCTGGCCGCCGTATCTCGCCGGCACAGGGGTGGGGTAGCCGGGTGGTGGCGCCGGCGGGTAGCCCGGTGCCGGCCCAGGTGGATAGCCAGGCGGCAGGGGCGGGTACCCCGGCGGAGGGCCACCGTGCGGCGGACCGGCCGGCGGCGGGCCGGCAGGCGGCGGGCCGGCAGGCGGGTAGCCACCGGGCGCGGGGCCAGCAGGCGGGTAGCCGGGCGGCGGACCGGGAGGCGGCGGTGGTGGACCAGGCGGCGGACCGGGAGGTGGCGGGGGCGGACCAGGAGGCGGACCGGGAGGTGACGGGGGCGGACCAGGAGGCGGACCGGGAGGTGGCGGCGGTGGACCGCCGGGTGGAGGCGCCGCGAACGGGTCCGGCCGGCCCTCCGGGGGCGGCTGGTTGCCAGGCTGCTGGCCGTCCTGCTGGCGTTCAGCGGGATCGTATGGCTGACTCATGTCGCCTTCCTCGATCGGATCCGCGCTGATCGTTGCAGGTTGGCGATGAATACGCTATTGCGTGTTCTCAGCGCGCGGTGCGGTTCAGTGCGCTGATGACTCCGCGCAGTGACGCCTCGACGATCGACGCGCTGATGCCGACTCCCCACAACACCCGGTCACCCACCTCGATCTCGAGGTACGCAGCGGCCTCGGCGTCGCGGCCCGCAGTGAGTGCATGCTCGCTGTAGTCCAGCACCCGCACCGGCTGCCCACCGTCCACAGTGGATAGCGCTGCGCAGAAGGCGGCGATCGGCCCGTTGCCGGCGCCGGCCACCTCGTGCTCGACGCCGTCGACGCGCACGGTCGCAGTAAGGTGCTCGCCGCCGTTCGTCGCGGACGTGAACCGCACCAGCTCGAAGCGTCCCGGTGAGAGGTACTCGTCGGAGAAGATTTGCCACATCTGCGGGCCGGTGACCTCTCCGCCCTCCCCGTCCGTGTAGCGCTGGATGACGTGACTGAACTCGATCTGGAGTCGGCGCGGCAGGTCGAGATGGTGGTCGGTCTTCATGATGTATGCGACCCCGCCCTTGCCGGACTGCGAGTTGACCCGGATCACGGCCTCGTACGAACGGCCCACGTCCATCGGATCGATCGGCAGGTACGGCATGTTCCAGGGCAGCTCGGCTACGGTCGTGCCGGACTCCTTGGCTTCCTATTCGGCGGCGTCGAACCCTTTCTTGATCGCGTCCTGGTGGCTGCCCGAGAAGGACGTGTATACAAGGTCGCCGACGTAAGGGTGCCGCTCGTGCACGCCGATGCGGTTGCAGTACTCCACGGTACGGCGGATGTCGTCGATGTCGCTGAAGTCGATCATCGGGTCGATGCCCTGGCTGAACAGGTTCAGCCCGAGGGTTACCAGGTCGACGTTGCCGGTGCGCTCACCATTGCCAAACAGGCATCCCTCGACCCGGTCCGCGCCCGCCAGCACGGCCAGCTCTGCGTCGGCGACCGCGGTGCCCCGGTCGTTGTGGGTGTGCACCGACAGCGCGACGAACGGGCGCCGGGACAGGTGGCGCGACATCCACTCGATCTGGTCGGCGAAGACGTTCGGGGTCGAGCGCTCGACCGTGCATGGCAGGTTGATGATGATCTCGCGCTCGGCATCGGGCTGCCAGACGTCCATTACCGCCTCGCAGATCTCCAACGAGAAGTCGAGTTCGGTGTCCATGAAGATCTCAGGCGAGTACTCCAGCCCGAAGTCGGCGTCGGGCAGGTAGTAGTCGGCGAACTTCACGATGTGCTGGATGCCCTCGACAGCGACCCGCCTGCACTCGGCGCGCCCATCGCCAGGGAAGCCGAACACTACGCGCCGGAACAGCGGCGCGGCCGCGTTGTACATGTGAACTGTAGGGTTACGGGCACCGACGAGCGACTGCACGGTGCGCTCGATCAACTCCTCGCGCGCCTGGGTCAGCACTGAGATGCGGACGTCGTCGGGCACCTTGCCGCCCTCGATCAGTTCGCGCACGAAGTCGTAGTCGGTCTGGCTGGCCGCCGGGAAGCCGACCTCGATCTCCTTGTATCCCATGCGTACGAGAAGGTCGAACATGGCGTGCTTGCGCTCGGAGTTCATCGGATCGATCAGCGCCTGGTTGCCGTCGCGGAGATCGGTCGACAGCCACCGGGGCGCCCTTGTCATGGTGCGCTGGGGCCATACGCGGTCCGGCAATTCGACAGCCGGAAAGGGTCGGTAACGGTTGCAGGGCATCCCGGACGGGATTTGTGGTGCGGGGTGATTCATCTGCTGCTTTCTCTTCCGGACGAGACGGTGTCGGTCGGCAGCAGAACGGCCCGCGACGAGGGGCCGACCGGTCAGGAGTTACCGGGCCTCGCCGCGGCCGCGAAGGAGCAGCACGCGAGTCATGACGTTGCTGAGGGTAGCCGGTCCGGGCGCACGGAGCCAACCAGGGCCTGGTGATCGATGCGTACAGGCCTCAACGGGCGCGATCTGGGTATCGCTTGCGTAGCGGGTCAGGAGGCCGTGAGATACTGTCCGCGCGCCACCCGCCGGCAACGTTGCTACGCGGCGCCCCGGCGATGGCCTGTGGAGCGGGTGCCCGGCGGGTAACTCCCGCACCGGACGTATCGGTATAGCATCTGCCAGTCCGTATGCGCAGATCTCAAGATTGGTGGGCACGGCGTGCGAATCCTCATTCTCGGTGGCGACGGGTTCTGCGGTTGGCCGACCGCGTTGCACCTGTCTGACCGTGGCTACGAGATCGCAATCGTCGACAACCTGTCGCGGCGCAACATCGACAACGAGTTGGAGGTCACGTCACTGACACCCATCTCGTCGATGGGGGTTCGGCTCGCGGCGTGGCAGGAGCTCACCGGCAAGCAGATCGCTTTCTACCGGTTCGACGTCGCCGAGCACTATCACCGGCTGCTGTCGCTGATCAACGAATGGCAGCCGGACGCTGTGGTGCACTTCGCCGAGCAGCGGGCTGCGCCCTATTCGATGAAGTCGTCGTGGCACAAGCGGTACACGGTTAGCAACAACTTGAACGCGACGAACAACCTGCTCGCCGCCATCGTCGAATCCGGGCGGGACGTGCACGTCGTGCACCTCGGGACGATGGGCGTCTACGGGTACGGCACCGCCGGGATGAAGATTCCGGAGGGGTACCTCCGCGTGAAGGTCGACACCGACGACGGCCACCAGATCGAACAGGAGATCCTGTACCCACCGAACCCGGGCAGCATCTACCACCTGACCAAGACGCAGGACCAGCTGCTCTTCGCGTACTACGCCAAGAACGATCAACTGCGCATTACCGACCTGCACCAGGGAATCGTCTGGGGCACGCAGATCGAGCAGACCAGTCAGGATGAGCGGCTGATCAACCGGTTCGACTACGACGGCGATTACGGCACCGTCCTCAACCGCTTCTTGATGCAGGCTGCGGTGGGCTACCCGCTGACGGTCCATGGCACCGGCGGGCAGACCCGCGCCTTCATCCACATCCAGGACACGGTGCGCTGCATCGAGCTGGCGATCTCCGATCCGCCCGAGCCAGGCGACCGGGTCCGCATCCTGAACCAGATGACCGAGACGCACCGCGTCGACGACCTGGCCAAGCTTGTCTCGGTGCTCACCGGAGCGAAGATCGACTACGTCGACAACCCGCGCAACGAGGCTGCCGAGAACGAGCTTTACGTCGAGAACCGGCAGCTGCTCAACCTCGGCCTCGAGCCGATCACTCTCGCCGACGGGCTCATGCAGGAGGTCAGCGACATCGCGCAGAAGTACGCGAGTAGGTGCGATCTGGACAAGATCCCCTGTCGGTCGCTCTGGCGGCAGCGCCCGCTCAGGCAGGCGTAATGGGGTACACGGCGCATGACCTGTTGATTGCCCGCCGGCCCCACTTGCCCGGCTGGCTGAAGGTTTCCCGGTACATGGCCACGTCGGCAATCTGCTTCGGCATCTCCGAATTGGTGCTGATCGTGTTCTTCGCTACGCACCTGCTCGGCGCCCGGAGTGCGGCGATCGCCGGGTCGATCGCGGGCATCATCCCCGGTTATCGGCTGAACCGGACGTGGATCGCCGGACGCAACCATCGCTCGCACTTCTGGCGCGAGGTCGTGCCGTACT
>DATFRC010000054.1:0-91305 GCA_035263725.1 Jatrophihabitantaceae bacterium
GAGCCAAGGCCGCGGCACCCATGGTGCGCACTGTCTACGACGGGTTGCTCGGGGTCGGCCAGCCTCCCGTGCTGCCGGAGTCGCGCCCGGAGACGAGTCCGGTGATTCCCTGATGACGGTGGTCTCCCGCGATCCGGCCAGACCGTTCACGCTGGTTCCGTCGCGAGTGCTGCGGCGCCGCGTGCGGCGCGGTGTGGACGGCTGGCTCGTGGGTGCAGCCCTGCTGCTGGCGCTGATCGGAGCTGTGCTCGTGTGGTCGGCCACCCGGCAGCGGCTTTCCGACGAGGGACGCGACCCGCAGGGCTACTTGTACCGGCACCTGGCCAACATCGGTATCGGGTTGACGCTGGCGGTGCTAGCCGCCCGAGTGGACGTGCGGCGCCTTCGCATAATCGGGCCGGTGCTGTACGGCGCGAGCCTGCTGGGCCTGCTCGCGGTGTTCGCGTTCGGCCGGACCATCAACGGCGCGCACGCGTGGTTGGCGCTACCCGGTGGTATGCAGCTGCAGCCGGCAGAGTTCATGAAGCTCGGCCTGATCGTGGGCATGGCGACGTTGTTCGCAGAACGGGCCGCCAAGCGGCATTCCGAGCGACCGACCACGCTCGATGTGCTGATCGCCATCGTGCTGATCACCGTGCCGCTGCTGCTGATCATGCTGCAGCCCGACCTGGGCTCGGCGATGGTGCTCGCGGCTGCCGGCTTCGGAGTGCTCATTGCGGCGGACGTCCCGGCCCGCTGGACGCTCGGGCTGATCGTCCTCGGCGCCCTGGGCACGCTCCTTGCGATCAAGTCGGGCGTGCTCGCCGACTACCAGCTCGCCCGCTTCCGCGTGTTCGCCCACCCCGGCGAGGATCCACGCGGCGCGTCCTACAACGTCATGCAGGCGCACATCGCGATCGCAAACGGAGGGCTGTTCGGGCGTGGGCTCTTCCACGGGCCACAGACGCGCGGCGCCTTCGTTCCCGAGCAGCAGACGGACTTCATCTACAGCGTGGCGGGCGAGGAGTTCGGGCTGCTCGGCGCGGGGCTGATCATCGTGCTGTTCGCGGTGCTGTGCTGGCGCGGCATGCACATCGCGGCAAACGCCGGACGTGCCGGACGACTGATCGCCGCCGGCGTCGTGTGCTGGTTCGCGTTCCAGGCGTTCCAGAACATCGGCATGAACCTCGGCTTGACGCCCGTGACCGGATTGCCGCTGCCGTTCGTCTCGTACGGCGGCTCGTCGATGTTCGCGCAGTCACTGGCTGTGGGCCTGTTGCTGGCCGTCGCGCGGTACTCGACCACGCAGCGTCCGGTCGTCTGACGCGGGCCGACGTCTGCGCGAATTCGCGATGACACGCCGGCTCGTACCATTGGTCCGCGTGGAGTCCTTGTTCGAGCGGCTGGAGCCGTTGCTGCCTCTGGTGAGCAAGCCGATCCAGTACGTCGGCGGCGAGCTGAACGTTCGCGTCAAGGACTGGGACGACGTCGCGGTGCATTGGGCGTTGATGTACCCGGACGCATACGAGGTCGGCCTGCCGAACCAGGGCGTCCAGATCCTGTACGAAGTGATCAACGAGCGTGACGACGCCTTGGCCGAGCGCACCTACTCGGTCTGGCCGGACCTCGAAGCGCTGATGCGGCAGCACGCGATCCCGCAGTTCACGGTCGATGCGCACCGGCCGGTGGCTGCCTTCGATGTCCTCGGCGTGTCGTTCGCGACCGAGCTCGGCTACACGAACCTGCTCACCGCGCTGGACCTTGCCGGCATCCCGTTGCACGCGGCAGACCGCGACGACACGCATCCGTTCGTGATCGCCGGTGGGCACGCCGCGTTCAACCCCGAGCCGATCGCCGACTTCATCGACGCGGCGGTGCTCGGCGACGGCGAGCAGGTGGTCGCGATGATCACCGACATCGTCCGGGACGCGAAGCGCGATGGCGCGAGCCGCGACGAGGTGTTGCTGCGCCTGGCGCGCACCGGCGGGGTGTACGTGCCGCGCTTCTACGACGTGACCTATCTGCTGGACGGACGCATCGCCGCCGTCGAGCCGAATCGTGACGGGGTACCGCAGCAAGTCACCAAGCACACCGTCATGGACCTCGACGCGTGGCCGTACCCGAAGAAACCCCTTGTGCCACTGGCGGAATCGGTGCACGAGCGGATGAGTGTCGAGATCTTCCGCGGCTGCACGCGGGGTTGCCGGTTCTGCCAGGCCGGCATGATCACCCGGCCGGTCCGCGAGCGTTCGATCACCACCATCGGCGCCATGGTCGAGGACGGGTTGCGCGCCACCGGGTTCGAGGAGGTCGGACTGCTGTCGCTTTCCAGTGCCGACCATTCCGAGATCGGCCCGATGGCCAGGCAGCTCGCAGATCGCTACGAAGGCGAGCGGGTCTCGCTGTCGCTGCCCTCGACGCGCGTCGACGCGTTCAACATCGACCTTGCCAACGAGTTCTCCCGTAACGGCCGCCGGTCCGGGCTGACGTTCGCACCTGAGGGTGGCTCCGAGCGGCTGCGCCGAGTGATCAACAAGATGGTGAGCAAGGACGACCTGATCCGCACCGTCAGCACGGCGTACGCCCAGGGCTGGCGGCAGGTGAAGCTGTACTTCATGTGCGGCCTGCCGACCGAGACGGACGAGGACGTGCTCGAGATCGCCGACATGGCGCACGACGTGATCCGGGCCGGCCGGGAAGCCAGCGGCAGCAAGGACATCCGCTGCACCGTGTCGATCGGCGGGTTCGTGCCGAAGCCGCACACCCCGTTCCAGTGGGCCGCCCAGGCCTCCCCCGAGGTGATCGACACCCGGCTGCGCAAGCTCCGCAACGCGATCAACGCCAGCCGTTCGCTCGGCCGCAGCATCGGAATGCGGTATCACGACGGCGAACCGTCGCTGATCGAAGGTCTGCTCTCCCGCGGTGACCGCCGGGCCGGCGCGGTGATCGAGGCGGTCTGGCGCGCCGGCGGCCGCTTCGACGGATGGAGCGAGCACTTCTCATTCGAGCGCTGGACCACGGCCTGCGCCACAGCCGGGGTGGACCTCGACTGGTACACCACGCGCGAGCGTGATGCGGACGAGGTGCTGCCCTGGGACCACCTCGACTCGGGGCTCGACAAGCAATGGCTTTGGGACGACTGGCAGGACGCGCTTGCCGAGTTCGAGCAGGACGACTGCCGGTGGACGCCCTGCTTCGATTGCGGGGTGTGCACCACGATGGGCACCGACATCCAGATCGGCCCGACCGGCCGCACATTGCTGCCGCTCGCGCCTCGATGACGCTTCGCCGCGCCACGGCCGCGGACGTCGCCGCGCTCGCCGCACTGCGCCGGGCGTGGGTGGAGGAAAACGGTGGCGTCATCGTCGACACCCGCACGTTCGAGCGTGATTTCGCCCAGTGGTACGCCGCCGAGGCGGGGCGGCGGCTGACATGGGTCGCAGCAGCAGGCGACGAGGCGGTCGGCATGCTCAACCTGGTCGAGTTCCACCGCATGCCGCGCCCGGGACGGCTGCACTCGACGTGGGGCTACATCAGCAACGTCTTCGTCTTGGCAGGGCACCGCAACCGTGGTATCGGCCGCCAACTGCTCGAGGTCGCCATCGGCGCGGCCCGCGAGCGCGGCTATGCGCGCCTGGTCCTCAGCCCGAGTGATCGGGCCCGGCCCCTTTACGCCCGGGTCGGCTTCGGCGCCGCGGACGCGCTGATGCTCATGCCGCTCGGAGAGTGACTCGATCCCAGGCAGTACCGGTTCCATTTCCCGGCGCGGGAGACTGGGGGAGTGTCCCGGCGTACCCCGGAGGGCCCGCCACCGCCGCCGGTGGTGCAACGCGTGCGGCTGCGCTACGCCAAGCGCGGGCGCATGCGGTTCGCCTCCCATCGTGACTTCGCGCGTGCGTTCGAGCGTGCGTTGCGCAGGTCCGCCGTCCCCATGGCGTACTCGGCCGGGTTCACGCCACATCCCAGGGTGTCCTACGTCGGCGCCGCCCCGACCGGCGTAGCGAGCGAGGCCGAGTACCTCGAGATCGGCCTGGCCTCCCGTGTCGATGTCGACACGGTGCGGGCCACGATCGACGCCGCCTTGCCGGAGGGCATCGACGTGCTGGACGCCGTCGAAGCCGGTGGCGGCTCCCTGGCCGAGCGGATGGAGGCTGCCGCCTGGCGGATCGAGATCGACGCCGAGCCTTCGGTGATCGCCGGCGCCCTCGCCGACTTCCTGCGGGCCGACGAGGTCGGCGTCGAGCGGCTCATGAAGGACGGGCGGCGGACCGTCGACGCGCGGGGCCCGGTGCTCGCCGCGTCGCTCACCGGCGAGGCGGGCAGCCGTGCGATACTGGACGTGGTCGTTCGGCTGGTCACGCCAGCCCCTCGACCCGACGACGTACTCGTAGCGTTACGCACCGTCGCCGGCCTCGCCCATGAGGCACCGCGGTGGAACTATCGCGCGGTGCGCATGGCGCAGGGCCCGCTCGACGGGTCCGGCGCGATCGGCGACCCGCTCGCTGCCGACCGCGTGGCGCATGAGGCGGAGCCGTAGTCCCTGATCGGACGCGAGGACGTGGCCCTCCGCGGGCCAGCAGACTTTGCGGGCCACCGTGCGGTGGTTCGCCTCAACCGCCTCTGCGCGGTCGCGGCTCGGACAGGCCGATTTGACCTGTCGACGGCAGCGCCCGGAGGCCGAAATGGAGTGACCCGAGCACATGCTCGAACCTGACAACCCAGCTGAGTCATCTGAATTAGAAAGCGCTCCGGCTGAGGCGGCACCGCCGGCCAAGCGCCGCGCGCCCCGCAAGGCAGCCGCGCCGAAAGCGGCTGCGACGAAGGCGGCCGCCGCGAAGGCCGCTGCGGCGAAGGCCGCTGCAAAGAAGACCGCGGCGAAGAAGACCACCGCAAAGAAGACCACCGCAAAGAAGACCACTGCGAAGAAGAGCGCCGTGGCCGAGCCCGCCGCGGAACCGCCCGCCGCGGAGCCGCTCGCCCAGCCGGCCGCGAAGAAAGCACCGCGCACGCGGGCCAGCAAGCGGGCCGCAAAGGCGGCTGCCCCGGAACCCGAACCACCCGTAGCGGAGCAGGCAAGTGCGCCGCCCGCCGAACCCCAGGCCGAAGCCGCCCCGCTCGAGCCCGAGTCGTCAGCTGCCCAGGTGGGGGCCCCGGCTGTCCTGTTCGTCGCCGCCACAGAGGCGCCGGCACCGACCCCCCGGCGGCGCGGACAGCCCAAGGCGGAACCGGCCGCCGTGGCCGACGAGGTTGCCGTCGACGTCGCCGCCGAAGTGGACGAGGAGCCCGAGGAGGTCCGCGAGGCCGCCGCGGAGGAGGCGTCGGGAGCGCGCCGTCGGCGCCGTCGCGGGCGCCGCGGAAGGGGCGGTCGCGGGCGCGATGGCGGCACCGCCGGGGCGGACGAGGAGGTCGAAGAGGTCGACGAGGAGTTGACCGTCGACGTCGAGGCGCCCGCCGACGTGGAGGAGGAGGCCGAATCCAGCTCAACCCGGCGCCGCCGGCGGCGCCGCCGCAAGGCCGATGCCGAGGAGGGGGAGCCGGCCAGCGACGACCCGCCCAATACCGTTGTGCACGTCCGCGAAGCGCGCGAGGCCGACGACGCCGACGGGGTACGCGGTGTCAAGGGCTCGACGCGGTTGGAAGCCAAGCGCCAGCGGCGCCGTGACGGGCGCGACTCCGGACGCCGCCGCGCGCCGATCCTCACCGAGGCGGAGTTCCTCGCTAGGCGCGAGGCCGTGGATCGGGTCATGGCGGTGCGCCAGAACGGCGATCGCACCCAGATCGGTGTTCTCGAAGATGACATCCTCGTGGAGCACTACGTCACCCGGGCCACGGCGACGTCATATGTCGGCAACGTCTATCTCGGCCGGGTACAGAACGTGCTGCCCAGTATGGAAGCGGCGTTCGTCGACATCGGGAAAGGCCGCAACGGCGTGCTCTATGCCGGCGAGGTCAACTGGGACGCCGCCGGGCTCGAAGGCAAGGCCCGGGCGATCGAGAACGCGCTGTCGCCGGGCGACGCCGTCCTCGTGCAGGTCACCAAAGACCCGATCGGTCACAAGGGCGCCCGGCTCACGAGCCAGATCTCGCTTCCGGGACGGTTCCTCGTCTACGTGCCAGGTGGGGGCATGACCGGCATCAGCCGCAAGCTCCCCGACACCGAGCGGCACCGGCTCAAGGCGATTCTGAAGAGGATCGTCCCCGAAGACGCCGGCGTGATCGTCCGCACCGCGGCGGAAGGCGCTAGCGAAGAGGACCTGACCCGCGACGTCGAGCGGCTCAAGGCGCAGTGGGAGTCGATCAACCGCGCCGCGGCCAAGCCCAAGGCGGCGCCGACACTGGTATATAGCGAGCCCGATCTCGCCATCCGGGTCGTGCGCGACGTATTCAACGAAGACTTCCGGCAGCTGATCGTCTACGGCACCGAGGCCTGGCAAACGATCTCCGGCTACGTCAACGACGTCGCGCCGGATCTGGTCGACCGGGTCGTACAGCATACCGGGGAGACCGACCTGTTCCACGATCTGCGGATCGACGAGCAGCTGATCAAAGCGCTTGACCGCAAGGTGTGGCTGCCCTCGGGCGGCTCGCTGGTGATCGACCGCACTGAGGCGATGACGGTGGTCGACGTCAACACCGGCAAGTTCGTCGGGTCCGGTGGAAACCTGGAGCAGACCGTCACGCGTAACAACCTCGAGGCCGCCGAGGAGATCGTCCGGCAACTGCGGTTGCGCGACGTGGGCGGCATTGTGGTGATCGATTTCATCGACATGGTGCTCGAGTCGAACCGCGACCTCGTGCTGCGGCGGCTCACCGAGTGCCTGGGGCGCGACCGCACCAAGCACCAGGTCGCCGAGGTCACGTCGCTCGGTCTGGTGCAGATGACGCGCAAGCGCGTCGGCGAAGGGCTGCTCGAGGCGTTCAGCGAGACGTGCCCTACGTGCGGCGGACGCGGCCTGCTCGTGCATTTCGACCCGGTCGAACCCCGACGCTCCGGCGACGGCGAGGAGAAGGCGTCGCGCAGACGCGGCAGGCGGAGCAAGGCGAGCGAGCCGGAGGTGGCGGAGCCGGCGGTAAACGACGAGCAACGCCGAGCCGCGGCCAGCGCCATGGCAGCCATCGCTGGTGTCAACCCACACGAGCAGTCCGCTGAGGCGGACGAGTCTGCGGAGTCCGTCCCGGCTCCAGCCGAGATCGTCGAGACTGCTGGGCCGGTGGAATCCGCGGAGCCGGCCGCTCGGCCGCGCCGGCGGCGCCGGGCGGCGAGCCGCCCCGCGGGGCCACCGGTACCCGTAGCAGCCCCATAGGCAGCGGTCACCCCCAGCCGCTTTGCCGGGCACGGCCGGCGTGCCGTAATCTGTACGTCGGCCCATCGCGCGGTGGGCCGCTATTGCGTGCGCCGGCCGCGGCGCGAATCCGAGGAGTGGACAGTCCTGATGTACGCCATCGTCAAGAGCGGCGGCAAGCAGTACAAGGTCGCTGTGGGCGACGTCGTCCAGGTAGAGAAGCTCGACGCCGCTCCCGGTGACGAGGTCGCGCTGCCGGCCGTGCTGCTGGTCGACGGCGGCGCCGTCACGCACGAAGCCGACAAGCTGGCCAAGGTCAACGTCACGGCCGAGGTCGTCGCACAGACCAAGGGTCCGAAGATCCGCATCCACAAGTTCAAGAACAAGACTGGTTACCACCGGCGGATGGGGCACCGTCAGCCGCTGACCGAGCTCAAGGTCACCGACATTGCAGCCGGAAAGAAGAAGTAGAGATGGCACACAAGAAGGGCGCGTCCAGCTCGCGCAACGGCCGCGACTCCAACGCGCAGCGGCTCGGCGTCAAGCGGTTCGGCGGCCAGGTCGTGCATGCGGGTGAGATTCTGGTCCGTCAGCGCGGCACGAAGTTTCACCCCGGCACCAACGTCGGGCGAGGCGGCGACGACACGCTGTTCGCGCTGGTCGAGGGCAGCGTGCAGTTCGGGCAATCGCGCGGCCGCAAGACGGTAAGCGTCGTTCCGGGGTCCTGAGGGGCCCACATAGCAGTACCGCCAGGGCGGGCCTCGGGGACATCCCGGCGCCCGCCCGTTTCGTGTCGTGAGGAGGCAGCGCGATGGCGAATTTCGTCGATCGCGTCGTGCTGCATGTGCGGGCCGGCAACGGTGGCCACGGGGTCGCGTCCATTCACCGTGAGAAGTTCAAGCCGCTGGGCGGCCCGGACGGCGGCAACGGCGGCCGCGGCGGCGACGTACTGCTCGTCGTCGACCGCAACGTCCAGACATTGCTGGACTTCCACTTCCACCCGCATCAGCGCGCTGGCAACGGCAGGCCCGGTGCCGGCAGCAACCGCAACGGTGCCGACGGCGCAGACGTGGAACTCGCCATACCTGACGGTACGGTCGTGCTGGACGAGCGCGGCGAGGTGCTCGCCGACCTAACCGGCGTGGGCACCCGGTTCGTCGCCGCGCAAGGTGGCCGGGGTGGTCTCGGCAACGCGGCGCTGGCCTCGCCGCGACGCAAGGCGCCCGGCTTCGCGCTGCTCGGCGAACCCGGCGAGGAACGCGATCTCATTCTGGAGCTCAAGAGCGTCGCGGACGTCGGGCTGGTCGGCTTCCCGAGCGCGGGCAAGTCGTCGCTGATTGCCGCGATGTCGGCGGCCCGTCCCAAGATCGCCGACTACCCGTTCACCACCTTGGTGCCGAACCTCGGTGTGGTCAGTGCCGGCGACACGACGTTCACGATGGCCGACGTGCCCGGGCTCATCCCCGGCGCGGCGCAGGGCAAGGGCCTCGGCCTCGACTTCTTGCGGCACGTCGAACGATGCGCAGTCCTGCTGCATGTCGTCGACTGCGCGACGCTCGAACCGGGTCGCGACCCGATCAGCGACGTCGACGCGATCGAGCGGGAACTGTCTCGTTACGAAGGCACGCTGGCTGACCTGCGGGACCGACCGCGTCTCGTCGCATTGAACAAGATCGACGTTCCTGAGGCGGCGGAGCTGGCCCGGCTGGTGCGCCCCGAGTTGGAGCACCGCGGGCTGCCGGTGTTCGAGGTGTCGGCAGTGAGTCGGGCAGGGCTTCGCGAGCTGGCGTTCGCCCTGGCAGCGGCAGTCGTGGCGGACCGCGCGGCACATCCGATTCCGGAGACACGCCCGGTATTGCACCCCAGGGCCGTCGACGACGCCGGCTTCACGGTCGAGGCGGACACCGACGGGTTCGTCGTGCACGGGACGAAGCCTGAGCGCTGGGTACGCCAAACCGACTTCGACAACGACGAGGCGGTCGGCTACCTGGCCGACCGGTTGGCCCGCCTCGGCGTCGAGGACGAGCTCGCCCGTCTCGGCGCTCAACCCGGCGCGGCGGTGACGATCGCCGGGGTCACGTTCGACTTCGAACCGGCATCCGCCCTCGCTGCCGAGGAGTACCGGCCGACGCGGCGTGGCGCGGACGAGCGATTGGAGCGCCCGAGCCGCGTGCGCGCGACGGAACGGCTCGCCGCGAAACGCGCCCGCCGGCAGCACACGGACGACGAGACATGAGCCGGGATGCGATCGCAGCCGCGCAGCGCGTCGTGGTCAAGGTCGGCTCGTCATCGCTCACCTCGCGTGGCCGTCTCGACCCGGCCCGACTCGGCGCACTCGTCGACGCGCTTGCCATACACCGGCGTACGGGACGCCAGGTCGTGCTCGTCTCTTCGGGTGCGATTGCGGCCGGCATCGGGCCGCTGCGTCTCCGTGCGCGTCCCAACGACCTGGCCACCCAGCAGGCGGCAGCGAGCGTCGGGCAGTTGCTGCTCGCCGAGCGGTACGCCGTGGCGTTCGGCCGGCACGGGCTGACGGTGGGTCAGGTGCTGCTGACCGCCGACGACCTGCATCGCCGCGGCCACTACCGCAACGCCAGCCGCACCTTCGAGCGGCTGTTGGCCCTCGGCGTCATTCCCATCGTCAACGAGAACGACACCGTGGCTACGCACGAGATCCGCTTCGGCGACAACGACCGGCTCGCCGCGCTCGTCGCGCACCTGGTCCGGGCCGACGCGCTTGTGCTGCTGTCGGATGTGGACGGTCTCTACACCTCCGAGCCGCGCCGTGCCGGAGCGCGCGCACTGACCGATGTGCAATCGCTGGACGAGCTCGCTCAGGTTCGCCTGCGCGGTGGCGGCAGCGGCGTCGGTACCGGCGGCATGGCTACCAAGATCGAGGCTGCCACGATCGCGACGAGCTCGGGCATCCCGGTCCTGCTCGCTGCGGCGACGTCGGTTGCCGACGCACTCGAGGGGCGGGACGGCACGGCGTTCCATCCCACCGCCGATCGGACGGCGTCGCGGCTGTTCTGGCTGCAGCACGCGACCAAGCCGCGCGGTCAGTTGGTGCTCGACGCCGGTGCGGTCACCGCCGTGGTGGCACGCCGGGCTTCGCTGCTGCCCGCCGGCATCGTCGGAGTCAGTGGCGACTTTGAGTCGGGTGATCCCGTCGAGCTTCTCGGCCCCGACGGCGCCGTGGTCGGCCGCGGCCTGGTCAGCTACGACTCCGCTGACCTGCCGGCCCTGCTGGGCCGCAAGACGCACGATCTGCCTGCCGAGTTCCGCCGCGAGGTCGTCCACCGTGACGATCTTGTCCTCCTGTAGGAGGTCTTCCGCTCTACACGTCGCGACGCCATAGTTTGCGTTACGCGAGCCTCGGTGGAGGAGGGCGGCGGATGATGAGACCGTCAGTCAGCGCCGGGATCGCCGTCCTGGCGGCACTGGGAACGTTCGTCGCGACGGCCGCGGCCGCCGCGCCGGCCGTGACGCCGCAATACGCGGCGCTCGGCGACTCGTACGCGTCCGGTGTCGGCAGCCGCACGTACTACAGCGACAGCGGCTCGTGTTACCGCTCGCCGTACGCCTACGCGGTGCTCGACGCGGCGCGCGTCGGCGCAGCGCTCACGTTCAACGCGTGCAGTGGCGCCAAGGCGGCCGACGTGCAGAACAAGCAGCTCGCCGGGCTAACCACTTCGACGCGGTGGGTCACCGTGCAGGCCGGCGGCGACGACCTCAACTTCTCATCGGTGATCACGACATGCGCCGAGCCGTCCTGGCTCGGCGACTGCGACAAGGCCGTGGCTAACGCGCAGAGCATCGCACGCAACACGCTGCCGGGACGCCTTGACGCGCTCTACAACGCGATCCGGTCACATGCCACGAAGGCGAAGGTGACCGTTGTGGGTTACCCACGTCTTTTCAACGGCGTGGACTGCAACGCGGCAACGTGGTTCAGCGCTCATGACGAGTCGATCCTCAACCAGACGGCGGATCTGCTCGACAGCACGATGGCCGGTCGAGCGTCGGCGCACGGCTTCGCGTTCGTCAATCCGGAGCAGGCGTTTATCGGGCACGCTGTGTGCGACAAGGTCGAGTGGATCAACGGGCTGTCCAATCCGGTCAGGGAGTCCTACCATCCAAACCGGAGTGGTCAGTCCGCTTACGCCAATCTGGTGGACGCCGACCTGGTCTGAGATACCGCACCGCGACGAGCTGCGACATGTCCAGAGAGCAAGGCACTACGACGCCGTAATCTTGGGCCATGGGCGATAAGACGACCGCCGAGGATGTCCACGCCGTCGCGACGCGCGCGCGCGACGCTGCCGCCGAGCTCGCCCCGCTGCCGCGCGGCGCCAAGGACGCGGCCCTGTTTGCGATGGCCGATGCGCTTTTCGAAGCAACCGACGCGGTGCTGTCGGCGAACGCCGACGACGTCGCTGCCGGGAGGGCCGCCGGCACGTCCGACGCGCTCGTGGACCGGCTCACACTGACTCGGGAACGAGTCGCGTCCATGGCCACCGGGTTGCGGGAGATCGCGGCGCTGCCCGATCCGGTTGGCGAGGTGGTGCGTGGCTACACGCAGCCGAACGGGTTGGAAATCCGGCAGATCCGCGTTCCCATCGGCGTGATCGCGATCGTGTACGAGGCACGGCCCAATGTCACCGTCGACGCGGCCGGGCTGACGCTCAAGAGCGGCAACGCCGTGCTGCTGCGCGGGTCAGCGTCCGCGTACCGGTCGAACACCGCACTCGTCGAGGTGCTCGCCGGCGCGGTTGAAAAGGCAGGACTGCCCGGCGACGCCGTGCAGCTCGTGCCGGGTACCGACCGCAGCAGCGTGGGTCACCTGCTCAGCTCCCGGGGCCTCGTCGACCTGATCATCCCGCGCGGCGGCGCCGGCTTGATCAACTACGTGGTGGAGAACGCGACGGTGCCGGTGATCGAGACCGGTGTGGGCAACGTCCACGTCTATGTCGACGCCACCGCCGATCTCGATGTGGCCGAGCGCATCGTCCTCAATGCCAAGACGTCACGGCCGAGCGTCTGCAACGCCGCCGAGACGCTGCTCGTGCATCGCGCGGTCTCCGCCGAGTTCGTGCCGCGGGTCATCGCGGCCCTCCGGGCGAGCGGCGTCACCGTGCACGGCGACGACGCGTTCGTTGCGGCGGGCGCGACGCCGGCTGCCGACGACGACTGGGCCACCGAGTACCTGTCGCTCGACTTGGCGGCCCGTGTCGTCGACGACGTCGACGACGCGATCGCCCACATCCGTCGCTGGTCGTCCGGACACACTGAGGCGATCGTTACTCGCGACCTCGACACGGCGCGGCGCTTCGTCGCCCGTGTCGACTCCGCCGCTGTCATGGTCAACGCCTCGACGCGGTTCACCGACGGGGGAGAGTTCGGCTTCGGCGCTGAGATCGGTATCTCCACGCAGAAGATGCACGCCCGGGGGCCGATGGGACTGCCTGAGCTCACCACGACGAAGTGGGTCGTGACCGGCGACGGCCAGGTGCGGTAACGCCCGGCTTAGTAGTAGCGGTGCGGCGCGAAACGGCCACCGCGGAAGCGGGGACCGCCGAAGCGCCGCCCGATGAAGAAGATCCAGAGGAACGGGAACAGGAAGAACGGCGGCACGCGGAGGAACGCCACCCACGCGATGCACGCGAGGACGAGCAGGACAGCGACCGCGGGCCACCAGTTCGTCCGGGGGCGCGGAGGCTGTGGGGGGTTGAGGTCGGGCAGATCGGCGAACAGCGGGGCGAGGTCGGATGCGGTGCGGGCCTGGTAGGCGCGCTGGACGCGCTCGTCGAACTCTTCTGTGGTGAGCCGCCCGGCGGCCAGGTGCTCGCCGAGGTCAGCGGCGGCGCGCTCCCGCTCTGCGGTGCCGATGCGAAGCTCACCCATGGCAACACTGTAATCGTTCTTACGAGGGCCTGCCATTAAGAGTCGAGGTACCGCAGCACAGCAAGCACCCGCCGGTGGTCCTCCTCGGACGGCGGCAGGTCGAGCTTGGTGAGGATGTTGGCGACGTGCTTCTCCACTGCCCGTTCCGTGACGACCAGCCGCCGCGCGATCGCGGCGTTCGAACGGCCCTCGGCCATGAGGCCGAGCACCGCGCGCTCGCGGGGCGTGAGGACGGCGAGGGCATTGCCTCGGCGGCTCGCGCCGAAGAGTTGCGTGACGACCTCCGGGTCGAGCGCGGTGCCGCCTTTTGCCACCCGGGTGAGTGCGTCGAGGAACTCCCCGACGTCGGCCACACGGTCCTTGAGCAGGTACCCGACGCCCGCCGACGACGTGGCGAGCAGCTCAGCGGCATAACGTGTCTCGATCCACTGCGAGAACACCAGCACGCCCACCCCGGGGCGTTCCCGGCGGATCGCGATGGCGGCGCGCAGACCTTCGTCGGTAAAGCTCGGCGGCATCCGGATGTCGACCACGGCGACGTCCGGCACGTGTTCGGCCACGGCGGCACGCAGCGCGTCGCCGTCCCGGACTGCCGCCACCACGTCGTGGCCTCGATCGACGAGCAGTTGGGCGAGCCCG
The DNA here is from genome assembly GCA_035263725.1 of Jatrophihabitantaceae bacterium. Classification (GTDB taxonomy): domain Bacteria; phylum Actinomycetota; class Actinomycetes; order Mycobacteriales; family Jatrophihabitantaceae; genus DASXRA01. Next base: position 13,806 of record DATFRC010000054.1, read on the forward strand.
TCACGCAAGATTGCGGCGTCCTCAGCAATGACGATGCGCATGCGTCAGCTCCTCACCGGCAACTCGACCGTGATCGTCGTGGGACCGCCCGGCGGGCTGTCGACGGTCAGCATTCCGTCCATGGTGCGTACCCGCTCGTCCAGCCCGGAAAGGCCGGTGCCGGCACCGATGCGCGCGCCGCCGTGCCCGTCGTCGCTGACCTCGGCGCGAAGCCGTCCGCCGTGCTCATGGACGCGCACAACCGCGTGCTGCGCCCCGCTGTGTCGCACGACGTTAGTGAGCAGCTCGGCGACGCAGAAGTACATGATCGTCTCGATTGCCGGCGACGGGCGCCGCGGCACGCTCGCATGCAGCTCGACCGGAACTGCGCTGCGCGCGGCCAGCGTCGCAAGCGCTGCCTCGAGCCCTTGATCGAGCACCGGCGGATGAATGCCGCGCACCATGTCGCGAAGCTCTGCGATCGCGTCTTTCGCGTTGTCGTGCGCGCTGCCGACTAGTTCGCGCACCCGTTCCGGGTCGGACGTCTCACGAGCCTGGCCGAGGCTCATCGCGAGCGCGACCAGCCGGGCCTGCGTCCCGTCATGCAGATCCCGCTCGATGCGGCGCAGAGCCGCGGCGGAGTCCTCGACGGCGCGGGCCCGGCTACGTTCCAGCTCGCGCACCCGCTCGCCTCGTGACGTCGGCCCGAGCAGCCAGCGCATCATCACTCCATCGAGCGCAACTACTGCCCGCACCGGCCACGGCACCAGGAAGATCGCGACCAGGCCGGCCGCCGACACGAGTAACGCGCGTGGCCACGTCTCGATGAAGTAGTCGCCGAACTGGATGCCCGAGTGATGCACGACGCCGCGTGAGTCCACGTTGGTGGGGTCGAACCCCTGCCACCACACGGGGTAGGTGAACGCCAGCGCCGCCCACGACCAGAGCACGACGGCACCGAATGCGCCGCCGATCGCCAGCACGAACTTGACGATCAAATAGGCGAGCGCCCGCCATCCGGGACCGTCGGACAGCGCTGCGCCGAGCCAGCCCAGTAGCCCCGGGTTGCGGCGAAACGGCGGCGGGTTCCCTACCTGGATGCCGACAAGAGAACGGCCCAGTGCGCGGTGCAGGCGCCCGAACCACCTCCCGGCCAGCACCGTCAACCCGATCAGCGGCAGTCCCAGGAAGGTGATTGCGAGGAAGGTTCCGGCCGCGAGGAACGTCACGGTGAAGCAGAACCCGACCAGCGCAAGCGGTGCGCTGATCAGCAGGTAGCCGAAACTCGCCCAAGTCCGCGCTGCGATCGGTCCGCGGAGAAACGCCCGGGCCTGCTCGTTCATGATCTGCTCAGGGTGCCAGCTATACGTGGCGCCGGCGTCGGCGCAGCCAGATGAACGCCCCCAGGAGCACGGCGAGTCCGGGTCCGGCGTGAACCGCGAGTACCCCGGCCAGCGACGGTCCGCCCCAGTCCTGGCGATACGAGGCGGGGTTGCCGTAATCGATCTGGAACAGCTCGGCGACGCCGCGGACCACCGCGTACAAGGCGATAACGCCGGCCACGACCTGCAGTGTGCGCCTCATGCGTTTCAGCTTGCCGCCGTGCACTGGCCGATTCGATGGCGCCAGCACTGGCGTTCACGGTGCGGTTAACCGAACCACGGGGTCCGTAGGATCACGCCATGTCGGCGCGACGAGTCGGGATCATGGGCGGGACGTTCGACCCGATCCACCACGGCCACCTCGTCGCGGCCAGCGAGGCTGCCGACAGCTTCGGCCTCGACGAGGTCATATTCGTCCCGACGGGCGCGCCGTACCAGAAGTCCGAGCGGGAGGTCAGCCCGGCTGAGCACCGTTACCTCATGACCGTGATCGCAACCGCGTCGAATCCCCAGTTCTGGGTGAGCCGCGTCGACATCGACCGGCCCGGTCCGACTTACACCATCGACACGATCCGGGACATCACCGCGTTGCAGCCCGCAGCCGAACTGTACTTCATTACCGGGGCCGATGCGCTGGCGCAGATCCTTTCCTGGCACGAGCACGAGGAGGCGCTTCGGCTGGCCCGGTTCATCGGCGTGACCCGTCCCGGCTACGTGCTCTCCGACGCGCACCTGCCGGTCGACACGGTCACCCTGATAGACGTTCCGGCGATGGCGATCTCCTCCAGTGCGGTGCGCGGACGTGTCCGCGGCGGCAGGCCGATCTGGTACCTCGTGCCGGACGGCGTCGTCCAGTACATCGCGAAGCATCATCTGTACCGCGACGTAGGCTCGCCCACGTGACTGCGTTCTCCCGGAATGCCAGCTCGTGACGGCCACGGACACCGCGCGCGAGCTCGCCCTGGTGGCGGCCAACGCCGCCGCGGACAAGCTCGCCACCGACATCGTCCTTATCGACGTCAGCGAGCGGCTGGTGATCACCGACGTGTTCGTGATCGCAACCGGCAACAACGAACGGCAGGTCGAGGCGATCGTCGACGAGGTGGAGGAGAAGCTGCGGCAGGCGGGCGTGAAGCCACTGCGCCGCGAGGGTCGCCGCGACGGCCGGTGGGTCCTGCTCGACTACGCCGACATCGTGGTGCACGTGCAGCACGCCGAGGAGCGGTTGTACTACGCGCTCGAGCGGCTGTGGAAGGACTGCCCAACGATCGATTTCGCCCCCGACGGCCAACGGTGACCGGCGACCGCTTCGTGGCCAAGCGCCGGGTGCTGTTGCTCCGGCACGGGCGTACGGCGTGGAACGCGCAGCACCGCTTCCAGGGCCAGGCCGACCCACCGCTGGACGAGGCCGGCAAAGCGCAGGCGTTCGAGGTGGCCGCGCTGGTCGCAGCGCTCACCCCGGATCTCGTCATGTCTTCGGACGCCAAGCGAGCTCTGCAGACGGCAGCGCCACTCGCCGAGATCATCGGGCTGCCCGTGGTGCCGGAGCCGCGCTTCCGGGAGCGCTCGCTGGGGCATTGGGAGGGACTCACCCGCGACGAGGTTGCAGAGATGTATCCGGACGAGTACGCCGACTGGGTGGCAGGCCGCGACGTCAGTCGTCGCGGTGGCGAGACTCGCGAGCAGGTGGCTGCCCGGGCGCTCGAGGCATTCACCGAGATCGACGACGACGTTCGGCTCGCGGTGATTGTCACGCACAGTGCAACGGCGATGGCGCTGTGTGCAGCGCTGTTGGGCTTGCCGCCCCGCGACCCGGTTCTCGCCCCGCTTGCCAACTGCCACTGGTCGGAGCTGCGGCACGGCTCCCGGTGGGAGTTACGCGCTCACAATGTCGGTGCGCCCGGCCCTGTCATTCCGCGTCTCGACCTCGAAGAGGATGCTGCCGACGCCGAAGCGTGACGGTCGCGCTGCGAGCGCACTGGCACATCAGTGACATGGCACGGCGGCGGCTTGTAGCCCCGTTTGCACCGACCTAATGTGGCCGTCAGGTGCCCCCGCGTCCGGTGGCGACGGACAACGGACGCGGGGCGAGCACCTTATTTTTTTCCGCCGGATGCGGATCTCCGTCTCCACCGCTCGCTGACGCTCGGGTGGATCCGAATCTCCGCACGCGCCTACGGCGCGCCGGCGTCGCGGCGGCGGACTCTTCGCGCGAGCGCTCATCGCGTTGTGGTTGCAACTTGGCGCGGTTGCCTCTCACCGGCGCCTCGTCTGCCCCGGTGGCCGGTTTTCGGGGCGCACGCATCCTTTATCATGACGGTGTGAGGTATTACCGCCTGCTCCTTATCGGGCCGCGCTGACCAGGTACCACGTCAGCGCGGCTGAGCCTCTGCGATCCTGTCGCGGAGGCTTTCGTTTGTCCGGCCACCCCATAGCAGGAGCAGAAAGCAGATGACGAGCGCCGACGAGACCCCTCCGTTCCGGTACGACGCCGAGCTGGCGCACCGGATCGAGACTTCGTGGCAGGATCGCTGGGCTGCCGAGGGCACGTTCTACACGCCCAATCCGGAGGGTGATCTGAGCGCCGGCTTCGACAAGGTTGCCGCCCGCCCGCACGCGTTCGTGCTCGACATGTTCCCGTACCCGTCCGGAGCCGGGCTGCATGTCGGCCACCCGCTGGGCTATATCGGCACCGACGTCTATACCCGCTACCTGCGCATGCGCGGGGAGAACGTCCTGTACACGATGGGCTTCGACGCGTTCGGGCTGCCCGCCGAGCAGTACGCTGTCCAGACCGGCCAGAACCCCCGCATTACGACGTACGCCAATATCGCCGAGTTCCGCCGGCAGCTGCGGCGCCTGGGGATGGGCCATGACACACGGCGCAGCGTTGCCACGACCGACCCCGACTACTACCGCTGGACGCAGTGGATCTTCTGCAAGATCTTCGATTCCTGGTACGACACGGAGCGCGACGCGGCACGGCCGATCGCGGAGCTGATCGCGGAGCTGGACGCCGACGCGCGCCACCCGGGTGCCGGAACGAACCCCTTCGGCAAGCCGTGGTCCGAGCTGACAAAGTTGCAGCGCCGCCAGGTGATCGACAACCACCGGCTGGTCTACCGGGCCGAGGCGGTTGTCAACTGGTGTCCCGGACTGGGCACGGTGCTGGCCGATGAGGAGGTCACGGCCGAGGGGCGCAGTGAACGGGGCAACTTCCCGGTGTTCCGCAAGCCACTGGCTCAGTGGATGATGCGCATCACCGCGTACGCCGACCGGCTGGTCCGCGACTTGGACCTGATCGACTGGCCGGACAACGTGCGCACCATGCAGCGCAACTGGATCGGCAAGTCGACAGGTGCACATATCGACTTTGTGACGCCGGCCGGTGACATCGAGGTGTTCACCACCCGACCGGACACGATCTTCGGCGCCACGTACGTAGTGCTCGCGCCGGAACATCCGCTGGTCGACGCGTTGACCGCCGACGTATGGCCGGACGGCACCAAGCCCGCATGGACGGGTGACGGCGCTACGCCCGTCGACGCAGTGGCCGCCTATCGCAAGGCGATCGCGGGACGTTCCGAGCTGGAACGCCAGGCTGGTGCGGCCAAGGAAAAGACCGGCGTGTTCACCGGGTCGTTCGCTACGAACCCGGCGACCGGTGCGCCGATCCCGGTGTTCATTGCCGATTACGTCCTGATGGGCTACGGCACCGGCGCGATCATGGCCGTCCCGGGGCAGGACGAGCGTGACTGGGAGTTCGCCGAGACCTTCGAGCTGCCGATAGTGCGCACCGTGCGGCCGCCCGACGCGTTCGACGGCAACGCGTATCTGGGCGACGGACCGGCGATCAACTCCGGCTTCCTGAACGGCAAAGACGTCGCCGACGCAAAGGCCGCGATTATCGCCTGGCTGGAGGAGTACGGCCATGGGCGCGCGGCGGTCATCTACCGGCTGCGCGACTGGCTGTTCTCCCGCCAGCGGTATTGGGGCGAGCCGTTCCCGATCGTGTACGACGAGCACGGCCTGCCCGTCCGGCTGCCGGATTCGATGCTGCCGTTGGAGCTGCCCGACACGAATGACTTCTCGCCCCGCACCTACGCGCCGGACGACGCCGACTCCGAGCCCGAACCGCCGCTGGGCCGGCTGACTGACTGGGTGAACGTCACCCTGGACCTGGGCGACGGGCCGAAGCAATACCGCCGCGAGACGAACACGATGCCCAACTGGGCCGGCTCGTGCTGGTACGAGCTGCGGTACCTAGACCCCCACAACACCCACGTGCTGGTCGACCCCGAGATCGAGCGGTACTGGATGGGCCCGACCGGCGACCGGCCGGCCGGCGGGGTCGGCCTCTACGTAGGCGGCGTCGAGCACGCTGTCCTGCACCTGCTGTATGCGAGGTTCTGGCACAAGGTGCTCTTCGACCTTGGCTACCTGAGCAGCGCTGAGCCCTACCACCGGTTGATCAACCAGGGTTACCTGCAGCTGCCTGCGTACACGAACGCTCAGGGCAGCTACGTCGAGGCCTCGCAGGTGGAGGAGTACGACGGCGGCTTCTACTATCAGGGCGAACAGGTCAACCGGGAGTTCGGCAAGATCGGCAAGAGCCTGAAGAACGTCATCACGCCGGATGAGTTCATCGCGGGCTACGGCTGTGACACGTTCCGGCTGTTCGAGATGTTCGGCGGCCCGTTAGAGCAGTCGCGGCCTTGGGAAACCAAGGCGATCGTCGGCCCGTACCGGCTGTTGCAGCGGGTGTGGCGCGTGATCGTCGACGAACAGACCGACGACGTCCACGTATCCGACGACACGGTGCCGGAAGACCTGAACCGCGTGCTGCACAAGACGATTCACGCGGTGCGCGACGGATACGAGTCGCTGCGGTTCAACACGTCGATCGCCAGGATCACCGAACTGAACAACGCGATTATCGCCGCGTACCCCTCAGGCGGAGTGCCCCGAACCGTCGCCGAGCCGCTCGTGCTCATGCTGGCGCCGCTGGCCCCGCACATCGCCGAGGAGCTATGGTCGCGCCTGGGCTACACCGGGTCTCTGGCTTGGGAGCCGTTCCCGGAGGCTGACCCGACGCTGCTGGTCGACGACACCGTCGACGTCCCGGTACAGGTGAATGGCAAGGTGCGTGCAGTGATCACGGTGCCGGCCGACTCCGACAACGCCGGATTGGAGTCGGCCGCTCGCGCAGACGCGAAGGTGATCGCCGCACTGGACGGTCGCGAGACGCGGCGGACGGTGATCGTGCCCGGGCGGCTGGTCAACTTCGTCGTTTGATGACGGAGGTCTCGGTCGTAACCGACTCGACGGCATACTTGCCGCCGGGCGTCGCCGACGAGTACGGAGTGAGCATCGTCCCGTTGCGGGTGACCATCGGCAGCCGAACCGGGACGGACGGCATCGACGTATCACCTGCTGATGTCACGCGGGCGCTGCGTGGACGCGTACCGGTCACCACTTCACGACCCTCGCCGGCCGAGTTCGCGGCGGTGTACCGGCGGGTGCTCGACGGAGGCGCCAGCAACATCGTCTCCGTGCACCTGTCGGCCGCGCTGTCCGGGACATGGGAGTCGGCGGTGCTTGCGGCCCAGGATTTCGGGTACGGCGTCGTACGAGTGGTCGACTCCCGCTCGACGGCGATGGCGCTCGGCTTCGCAGTACTTGCCGCGGCTCGGAAGGCCCGGTCTGGTGCGACGGCGGCGGAAGTGCAGGACGCCGCGGTGTCCACGGTGGACAGCACCCGGACGTTCTTCTACGTCGATACGCTCGAGTACCTGCGCCGTGGCGGGCGTATCGGAGCCGGTGCCGCCCTGCTCGCCACGTCGCTGTCGGTCAAGCCGTTACTGCACGTGCTGGACGGGCAGATCGTCCCGCTGGAGAAGGTACGCACATCCTCGAAGGCGATCGCCCGCCTGGTACAGCTCACTGTCGCAGAGGCGCGCGATTACCCGGTAGACCTGGCGGTACACCACTTGGCCGCGCCGAGGCGCGCCGCCGAAGTGGCCGCGCAGCTGGTCGCCGAGATCCCGCGGGTCGGTGAGTTGCACACGTCCGAGGTCGGCGCGGTGATCGGCGCGCACATCGGCCCTGGTGTGCTCGGCACCGTAGTGGTGCGCCGCCGAGGCGCTTCGGACGGGTGATCTGGCCAAGCTAGGCGGGCGCGTAGCGCTCCTGTGCGGAGCATAGCGACGTATCGGCCTGGTGGACGGTTCGTCATCCACAGGCAGGCTGTTCGTCCACAGTCTCGTGAGACGCAGCCCGCGCCTGGCGGTTGATCCGTAGCGTCGTCGTGTGCGTGAAGGTCGGCGGCCGCAGCGTGGTGAGCGCGCCCGAGTGGCACGAAGGGTGCGCGCGCTGCTCGCCGAGTCGGGCGCGGTCGGCGCGCCGGCGTTCGCGTTGGACCGAGAGGAGGACGCCATGGAGCCCGATGACCGGCTAGTGCCGCGGCGCCCTCCGTCAGCGGCTGAGGAGGGACCCCAGGTCGGGCGAGACACCTCGCCGGGCGTGTCGCCCGGGCAGCATGCCCTGCGCACGCAGGGCCTCGCCGGGTGGCTGGAGCGGCACGGCGTCCGGACCGAGGCGGGTCGACGGTCGGCGCTCGCAATCGGTGTTGCGGCGCTGGCGGCGGTCCTGGCTGGTTGGTGGCTGCTGGCCGGACGACAGCACGCGAGCACGGAGCCGAGTTCGCAGGCGCTTCCGCTTGCCGCCCCGGCGACGTCCGCGAGCTCGCATGCCACCGCACGGGTGGTGGTCGACGTCGTCGGGAGGGTGCGTCGCCCGGGCGTGTATCGGCTGCCTGGCGGATCACGCGTCGGCGACGCGCTGACAGCGGCAGGAGGCGCTCTCCCGGGCGTTGATCTCAGTCAGCTGAACCTGGCCAGCAAACTCGCGGACGGCCAGCAGGTCGCGGTCGGTGTGCCCGGGGCCGCCAGTGCGGTCGGTGTGCCCGGTACCGGGGCGGCATCGGGCGCGGCATCGGCGCCGATCGATCTCAACACCGCGACGGTCCAACAACTGGACGCGTTGCCCGGCGTTGGGCCGGTACTGGCCCAGCGCATCGTTGACTGGCGCACCCAGCACGGGCGCTTCGAGTCGGTCGATCAATTGCAGGAGGTGAGTGGCATCGGACCGAGCCGCCTCGCCGACTTGCGGCCACTGGTGACGGTGTGATCACGCTGTGGGCAGAACCCTCCGGCATGCGCCCGCGATCGTCGTCGTGCCGGCGTGCCACGATGGGCGCGTGGCGGAAACCGCGCTCGACGACATCGACTTCGATGGAACGATTCCGGGGGTTGTGCTGCTCGTTGGCGACGACGAATTCCTGGCCGCTCGTGCCGTCGACCAGGTCACCGCCGCGGCGCGACGGGCCGACCCCGACATCGACGTGGTCGAGCGAACGGGCACCGACGTGGGTGCTGCCGAGCTGGCCGAGATGGTCAGTCCGTCACTTTTCGGGGGACGCCGGCTCGTCGTGATCGCTGACGTGCAGGACCTGAGGGTGCCGGTAGTAGAGCAACTGGTGCGCGTGATCCGCAGCGGGGCCGACGACCTGTGTCTGGTGCTACAGCACACCGGCGGCGCCAAGGGCAAGGCGGTGCTCACCGCCGGTCGTGACGTGCAGGCCACCGAGATCTCATGTGCCCGACTTACCAGGCCGGACGAGCGGCTGGCCTTCGTGCGTAACGAGGTACGTCGGTCCAGCGGTTCGATCACGCCCGACGCGACGGCGCTGTTGCTCGACGCCGTCGGCAGCGATCTGCGTGAGCTGTCGACAGCGGCAGGTCAGCTGGTCGGCGATACCGGCGGCCGTATCGATGCCGCGGCGGTGACGGCGTACCACCGCGGCCGCGCCGAGGTGTCCGGCTTCGCGGTAGCCGACCGCGCTGTGCTCGGCGATGTTCCCGGCGCGCTGGAGACGCTGCGCTGGGCGCTGTCGATCGGCGTGCCCCATGTCGTGATCGCCGATGCGCTGGCCGATGGGATACGCACTGTCGCACGGGTGACGGCGGCGGGGCGCGGTAACCCGTACCAGCTCGCGCAACGGCTGGCCATGCCGCCCTGGAAGGTGAAGCGGGCGCTCAGCCAGGCGCGTGGCTGGAGCGATCCAGGGCTCCGGCACGCGCTCGAGGTGGTCGCAGAGCTGAACGCCGACGTGAAGGGTGTTGCGGTCGATCCCGGGTACGCGCTGGAACGTGCGATCGCGCGGCTACGCGACGCGCGAGCCGCGGACACGCGGCGCGGCTAGCTCCGCGGTGCGCGCCGCTGGCCGCCGGGGCTGCAAAGGACCCGACGTGGGGCTTGCCGGGTCCGTGACTCTCGCCGAGTGTGACTAAAGCGCGTTGGCGCGGTGCGCCATTGCGGACTTCTTGTTGGCAGCCTGGTTGGCGTGGATGACGCCGTCGGCGACCGCCTTGTCGAGCTGCCGCGCGGCGTGGCGCATCGCTGCTTGCGCCGTCTCGCGGTCGCCGGCGTCGGCGGCCTCGCGGAAGCGGCGGATTGCCGTCTTGAGCGACGACTTGGCGCTCTTGTTGCGCAGCCGCGCCTTCTCGTTCGTCCGGATCCGCTTGATCTGGGACTTGATGTTCGCCACGAAGGAAGCCTCGAAATTGTCAGGTACGGGTGGGGCCGCCCGCAGGCCTCGCCGACCAGGCGATACCCGTACACCAAGGGCGTGCGGACAGCCCTGTCAGATTACCAAGGACGCCGGAGCGTGCCCAAATCCGGGCGTGCCCGCTCAGCACTCATCGACGGCGACCGAGGTCAACTGCCGCGTACCGTGACGAGTTCGAACTTGGTGTACAGGTAGGTGCGCACTCCGTCCTCGCTGCTCGTCAGTTCGGTGATCGGTACGTCGTCGCCGCTCTCGGCGGACACGGCCAGTGCCACACCGTCGAGGAAGTACACGTTCGAGTCGACCGGGGCGATGTCGGTGAGCTGCACCACGACGTAGCGCCCGGCCAGCGACTTGACGAGCGTTCGCACGTCGGGCGCCGCGTCGTGCAGCGTCGACGGTGACGGGTACACGGCCAGCACCTGCTGCCAGTCGTCGTCGCCGCCCGGCGAAGTGTTGACCAGGTCGCCGGCACGCAAATCGGCGGCAGCCACGCGATACTCGACGATGGCGCGCTGATCGGTCATGCCTGGGCTCGCTTGCGTGCCGCGACGGACGCGAAGCCCCGGACGACGGGCGCTACATCGGTTCTCATGCCGCCATCTTGGCGGACGCGCCGGTCACGAACACAGCCGGGCGGGCAACCGGCCGGGCAGACCGGCGCCACGTGCGACCATGGATCGCGTTCTGACAAGACGATTGAAAGCAGCCCGTGACCCAGACTGCCGCAGGCCGGACCGACCCGGCACGCATTCGCAACTTCTGCATCATCGCGCACATCGACCACGGCAAGTCGACGCTGGCCGACCGGATGTTGCAGCTGACCGGTGTCGTCGACCCGCGGCAGATGCGCGCGCAATACCTCGACCGAATGGACATCGAGCGCGAGCGCGGCATCACGATAAAGGCGCAGAACGTCCGTATGCCCTGGCGGGACTACGTCGTGGACATGATCGACACCCCCGGGCACGTCGATTTCACCTATGAGGTGTCACGCAGCCTCGCCGCGTGCGAGGGCGCCGTGCTGCTCGTCGACGCGGCGCAGGGGATCGAGGCGCAGACGCTCGCCAATCTGTACCTGGCACTCGAGAACGACCTGCACATCATCCCGGTACTCAACAAGATCGACCTACCGGCCGCGCAGCCGGACCTGTACGCACAGGAGATTGCGCACATCATCGGCTGTGATCCGGACGACGTGCTGCGGGTCAGCGCAAAAACTGGTGAGGGCGTCCCCGAGCTGCTCGACGTGATCTGCCGCGATGTGCCGGCACCGACGGGGGATCAGGACGCACCGCCGCGGGCGTTGATCTTCGACTCCGTATACGACATCTACCGCGGCGTCATCACCTATATCCGCGTTGTGGACGGGCACATCTCACCGCGCGAGCGGATCAAGATGATGTCCACGGGCGCCACGCACGAGCTACTCGAAGTCGGCGTGATTTCACCCGAGCCGAAACCGACGAACGGGCTCGGCGTCGGGGAGGTCGGCTACCTGATCACCGGCGTGAAGGACGTGCGGCAGTCACGCGTCGGCGATACCGTCACCGACGCCGGCAAGCCGGCGGCGCAGTCGCTCGGCGGGTATCAGGATCCGAAGCCGATGGTGTACTCCGGGCTCTATCCCTTGGACGGCTCGGACTACCCACTGCTGCGAGATGCTCTCGACAGGTTGCGCCTCAACGACGCCGCCCTCGTGTACGACCCGGAATCGAGTGCTGCGCTGGGCTTCGGATTCCGGTGCGGCTTCCTGGGTCTGCTGCACCTGGAGATCACTCGCGACCGGCTCGAGCGGGAGTTCGACCTCGACCTGATCTCGACGGCACCGAATGTCGTGTACCGGGTGGTGCTCGAGGACGGCACCGAGCATGTCGTCACGAACCCGTCGGATTGGCCAACCGGCAAGAAGATCGCTGAAGTATACGAGCCGATTGTCAACGCGATGATCATCGCCCCGAGCGAGTACATCGGCGCGATCATGGAGCTGTGCCAGTCGCGCCGCGGAACCCTGAAAGGCATGGACTACCTGTCCGAGACGCGCGTCGAGCTGCGTTACACGCTGCCGCTGGCCGAGATCATCTTCGACTTCTTCGACGCGCTCAAGTCCCGTACCCGGGGGTATGCCAGCCTCGACTACGAGGCGGCAGGGGAGCAGACCGCGGATCTTGTCAAGGTCGACATCCTGTTGCAGGGCGAGACGGTCGATGCGTTCAGCGCCATCGTCCACAAGGACAAGGCCTACGGATACGGCACCGCGATGACGGCCAAGCTGCGCGAGCTGATACCCCGGCAGCAGTTCGAGGTGCCGATTCAGGCGGCAGTCGGTAGCCGGGTGATCGCCCGGGAGAACATCCGCGCGTTGCGCAAAGACGTACTGGCCAAGTGCTACGGCGGCGACATCACCCGCAAGCGCAAGCTGCTCGAGAAGCAGAAGGAAGGCAAGAAGCGGATGAAGGTGGTGGGCCGCGTCGAGGTGCCGCAGGAGGCGTTCATCGCGGCGCTATCCACCGGGGACGCAACCGACAAGCGCTGATTGCTGCATGTCTTCGCCGCACCGTCGTTTGAATACCGTCACGGAGCGTGATCGGGCATGTGCGGTGGTACGCGCCAGTATGGGCCGGTAGTTGCTGGGCGCGCAGCGTTCCCGTAACCTTTGCGCGACCTTCCGGCCCCATGACCCTCATACGGAGAGTCACCGGATAGTCACCGCCGAATCGCCTCAGCGTCGCAGCTCTGATTGGGAGGCAGACAACTCGGCGCTGGTGAACCGGGGACCCACGAGTTCCTTGGGGTGAATCGGTACGGGGACACACCGCGTAGTGGTCGTGGTGGGCTCCCGCGCCGTAGGGCGTCTTCCGGCCCGAACCCGTCAGCTAACTCGGTAGGCGGTACGAGGAAGAACGGAGTTCCGCCTGCCGTGGCGTTGAGCCGGATCCCCAGCCGTGTTCGATCGCTTCTTGCCGGTGCTGCATTAGCCGCCCTGATCGGGGCCGGCGCCGTCGTGCTGCCTCATGTTGCGAGCGCGACGCCGGGGCAGCCAACCATCCCAGAAGTGACCGCCAAACTCGACAAGCTCGCCCACCAGAACGACGTGCTGGACGAGCAGTACAACCAGGCCGCCATCGACGTGAAGGCACGACAGAAGGCCGCCGACGCCGCGCAGCGCGAGGCGCTGAAGGCTGCAGCCGACTTCGACAGGGCACGTGCCCTGCTTCGGCAGACTGTCACCCGCGAGTACGAGGCGCCCTCGTTCAGCACCACCGGCGCGCTGCTCAACAGCAGTGACGGGCAGACCTACCTCGACATGCTGAACATGCTGAGCCTGATCTCAACGCACCGCGCCGAGATCGTGCAGCAGATTGCCGCCCTGCATCAACGCGCTGAGGCCGCGCAGAAGACGGCGTCCAAGCTGCTTGAAGATGCGCAGGCGAAGGCCGCCGCGCTGGACAAGCAGCGCAAGCAACTCGAGGCCGAGACGACGAAGTTCAAAACCCTGCTTGCGACGCTGACCGCACAGCAACGAGCCGCGCTGGAGAGGCAGAAAGCCGCTGAGGCGGCCGCCGCGCGCGCAGCCATGGCCAAGGCCGCGGCGGCGCAAGCGGCGTCGTCCGCGCCCCAAGCCGCGCCACAAGCCGCACCGGCGCCGGCGGCGGGCTCGTCGAGCCGGGTGCAGCAAGTGGTCAATTACGCCATCGCCCAGGTGGGGAAGGCCTATGTCTTCGCGGGCACCGGTCCTGACGCATTCGACTGCTCCGGGCTCACCATGATGGCGTATGCGCAGGTGGGTGTGAGCCTGCCGCACGAGGCCTCGGCGCAGTACAACTACGGAACGCACGTGAGCTCCAGCGATCTGCAGCCGGGCGACCTGGTGTTCCTGTACTCGCCGATCTCGCACGTCGAGGTCATGGTCGGCCCTGATCTGGCCGTCTCCGCCGCGGACCCGTCGCTGGGCGTGCGGTACGTGCATCCGTCCCAAGACATGCAGGACTACGCCGGCGCGACCCGGATCCTGTGATCGCTCAGGTGAGCGCGGCGTAACCGACGTCGCCGCGACCGCCGACGAGGATGGTGGCCAGCGCGTCGACGTGTCCTTCGATCGGCCGGTAGCTTGCGCGCACCGTCGCCTCCACGCGACGCAGGAACGGCTTGGGAACACGGGTGGCCAAGGTGCAGTGCGGCACCCAGTGCTTCGGGTCGCTGCGGTCGCCGAACGCGCGGGGCCACCCGGCCGCCTGCAGCGCAGTGTCGGCGTCGTGCTGGAGCAATTGCAGCAGCGGGGACGCGGCCGGACCGAGCCAGATCACGCCGGCCCGCCCGAAGCGGCCGACCTCCGTCAAGCGGATCGCGATCGGCCGGTGCAATGCAGCCACCTCGGCGGCTGCGTCGAGCACCCGGGGTAGTTCGCCGCGTTCGAGCCGGGCGGCGGCCAGGCTGAAGTGCGGGCGATGCGGGGGCACGTCCGGCAACGCGACTCCCGCCGCCCGCACCGCCTCACGCGTCTCGAGGACCGCCTTGTCGGTGGCTGCGTCGAACGCGGCGCACACCACGGCGGTGATCATGGCGCGAGCAGCCGCGCGGCGTCGGCGGGTGACCAGTGCGTGATCGCGTCCCGGTAGCGGTCCGGCACCACGAGTCCCGCCAACGCGTCCGGGCTGAACAGCGCGACCTCGCTGTGCTCCGCGGACGCCGCGGGGACCTGGTCGGCGCGGGCCGCACACCCGTAGGCGAGCACGACGACCCGCTTGTGCGGGATGGCGTCGAACACGTAGGCGCCGAGGAGCGGCCCCACGACAGCGGAGAGCGATGTCTCTTCGTGGATCTCGCGGGTCAGGCCGTGCTCGAGCGACTCGTGCCGGTCGAGCCGCCCGCCGGGCAGCTCCCACTGGCCTCGGGAGTTGTGCGCGAGGACGACGCGCTCACCCACCCAGATGACCGCTTTCACCGAGACCGGCCAGCGCATACTCAGATCTCGATCACGATCTTGCCGACGAGATCGCCGGCGGCCATCGCGGCCATCCCGTCGCGGACTGAGGCGAGCGGCAGGATGCGGTCGATGTGGGGGCGCAGCCCGCTGGCGCGCAGGAAGGCGATCAGGTCGGTCAGCTCGGACTTCGTCCCCATCGTCGAGCCCACGACTGACAGCTGGAGAAAGTAGACGCGGGCCAGCTCGGCGGGCGGCTGGGAACCGGATGTCGCGCCGCAGACCACGATGCGCCCGCCTGGCTTGAGCGACCTCACCGAGTGCGCCCAGGTGGCCTCGCCGACGGTCTCGAAGACGACGTCGACCCGCTCGGGCAGCCGCGCTCCAGACGCGAACGCCTCGTGCGCGCCGAGGTCGAGTGCCGCCTGCTGCTTCGCCTCGGTACGTGCGGTAGCCCAGACGCGCAGGCCCATGGCGCGGGCCATCATGATCGCTGCGGTGGCGACGCCGCCAGACGCTCCCTGCACGAGCACCGTCTGCCCGGGCCGCAGCCCAGCCCTGACGAACAGCATGCGGTACGCAGTCAGCCACGCGGTCGGCAGGCAGGCCGCCTCAGCCCAGGACAGCTCGGCAGGCTTGGGCAACACGTTGTGGGCGGGGACGATCACGTGCTCGGCGAACGTGCCCTGGTGTTTCTCGGAGAGCAGGGTGCGCCCCGGGTCGAGCGTTTCGTCGCCGTCCCAGCCGTCGGTCGCGATCACGGCGTGAACGACGACCTCTTCGCCGGAGGTGGTGTCGATGCCGGCCGCGTCGCAGCCGAGAACCATCGGGAACTGCTCGGGACGGATACCCACTCCGCGAAGCGTCCACAGGTCGTGGTGGTTCAGGCTCGCCGCCTTGACCGCGACCGTGGTCCAACCGGCAGGTGGCTTCGGATCGGGGCGCTCGCCGACGATGAGGCCGGCCAGCGGATCGTCCGGGTGAGGGGCCGAAGCATAGGCAGCACGCATGATGCCGAACCCTAGGTGAGCCGCTAGCGGGTCAGGTCCGCCGGTGCGGACGCGAGCGTCGCCTCGATCGCCTGGACGAGGGCGCGGGCCGACTCGGCGGTCAGCTCCACCGCAACCCGCGCGCCCGGCCCTCGCGACGGGTTCGCGAAGTCGATGTTGAGCGTGTGCTCCGCGAGCGCGTGGACGGGGTGGTCGAAATAGACCGTGGCGTCGGTGACCCGGAACCAGCCCGCGGCTCCCTTGCCGCTGCCGGCGACGGTGATCGTTTCAGTGAGGTAGGTGCACATCGCGATTCCTAGGAGAGGTGGCGGTCGAGGAAGTCGGCAATCTTGTCCCAGCCGTCGACAGCCGCCTCGACGCGGTACGAGGGACGGTCGACCGCGAAGAACGCGTGACCGGCACCGTCGTAGCTGTGGAACTCGAACTGTTTGCCGTGCTGACGCAGCAGGGTGGCAAGTTGCTCGACCTCTGGAGGGGACGGACGCTGGTCGTCCTTGCCGAACAGGCCCAGCAGGGGGCAGCTGAGGTCGGGCAGCTTCGGTACGAGGCTGGTCCTCGCGTCGTCGGGCGAGTCGCGGACGACGTACCCGCCGTAGCAGTCGACGGCGGCGTCGAGCGGCAGGCTGCACGCGGCGAGCACCGCCTGGCGCCCGCCCGAGCAATAGCCGATCACGCCGGCCTTGCCGTTGGATGTGTCGAGACCGCGCAGGTACGCGGCAGCGCCGCCCACGTCACCGACGAGACGGTCGTCGGGCACGCCGCCCTTGGCCCGGGCGGCGGCGGCCGCGTCGTCCGCATCGGCGCCGGGGGCCTCGCGGTGGAACAGGTTGGGGCAGACGGCGTCGCATCCGAGCTCGGCGAAGCGGCGCACGATCTCCTTGGTGGCCCGGTCATATCCCGGTATGTGGTGAATGACGACCATCCCGCCGCGGCGCTGGGGACCTTGCGGGCGGGCAAGGTATGCCTCGATCTCGTCGCCGCCAGCTCCGGCGATAGTGATCGTTTCCGCGGTCAGAGAGCTCATACGTGCATCTAACTAGAGTCTTCAAGATGCCGTCCCGGATGCGCCGGCTGCGGAGGCTGCGCTGGCCGCAGGTTGCGCTTATCGCGCTGCTCGCGCTGGTCCTGATCGGCTACCTGGTGCACGCCGCGGACGCCCACCACCACGGCGGACTGCAGCGGGGCAGCGTCGCCCTTTCGTCATTGCCGGCGCAGGCGTCGCAGACGGTGCGCCTGATCGAGCAGGGCGGCCCCTTCCCGTACCCGCAGGACGGCGAGATCTTCAACAACGCCGAGCACCGGCTGCCCCCCGAACCTCGCGGCTATTACCACGAATTCACGGTGCCCACGCCCGGCTCCCCGGACCGTGGCGCCCGGCGCATCATCGCCGGTGGCGCAAACCGGGAGTTCTTCTACACCCCGGACCACTACGAGACGTTCCAGCGCGTGGACACGACGCGATGAGCGCTTGCGCGAAGAGTTTGCCGGCGGCGACGTGGCCCGCGCCGAAGGCGTGGGGTGGCGCGAGGCATCCGCCTCTTGGGGGCGGTGCCGGAGTGACACATCCGGCGGATGAGTCAGCGATGAGCGCTTGCGCGGATGATCAGTGATGGACAGGTATGTCGCCCCGGCTGCGACAAAGCGCGCGGCTATCTGCGCTATCTACGCCGCGGTTCAGGCCCCCGAGTGGGCGGCGCCCAACCTGGACGGGCTGATCGACGTGCTGCGGGACCTGTCCTGGCTGCCACCCGGGCCGATCGTGCTGCACTGGCCGGACTCAGGGCGGCTACCGGCCGCAGACGAGCAGGCCATCCGCGCGGCGCTCGACATCGTGGCCGCGGACACCGCCCAGACCGACCGCCCGGTCTCCGTCGCGTACCCCGGAGTCGCACAGTGACGCCGTGCCGGATCTGCCCGCCCGCGCGGGTCGCTGCGCCGGCAGCGCGTGTCGCTGTTTAACACTGGAGGGGTGCCTTCCGAGTTGCCCGCCGGGGAGACGCCGCCGCGCGACGGCCGCCTGCCGCCGACGGCGCTGGACGAGTTGCGTGACCCGCCGTTCGGGATATACGTGCACGTGCCGTTCTGCGAGACCCGTTGCGGCTACTGCGACTTCAACACCTACACCGCCGTGGAGCTCGGGCCGAGTGTCAGTCGCGGGAGCTACGCCGACACCGTGCTGATGGAGCTGCGGCTCGCCCAGCATGTGCTGCGCGACCGCGCACCGCGGGTATCGACGATCTTCTTCGGCGGCGGGACGCCAACGGTCCTGCCTGCGGAGCACCTAGAGCTGATCGTCAAGGAGATCGGCGAGCGGTTCGGCATCGCGCCGGACGCCGAGATAACCACCGAGGCGAACCCCGAGTCGGTGACGCCCGCCTACCTCGCCAGGCTGCGCGCGGCAGGGTTCACCCGGCTATCGATCGGCATGCAGTCGGCGGTGCCACGCGTGCTGGAGGTGCTCGATCGCCGGCACCGTCCGGGACGCCCCGAAGAGGTCGTCCAAGAGGCCCGCGCCGCCGGCTTCGAACACGTCAACCTGGACCTCATCTACGGCGCACCGTATGAGAGCGAAGCCGACTGGCAGGCGTCGTTGGACGCGGCGATCGGTGCCGCACCGGACCACATCAGCGCCTATGCGCTGGTCGTCGAGCAGGGCACAGCGCTGGCTCGACACGTCGCCCAGGGCATACTGCCGGCGCCGGACGACGACGTGCTGGCCGACCGGTACGCGCAGGCCGACGAGGCGCTGCGCCGCGCCGGGTTCGAGTGGTACGAGGTCTCCAACTGGGCGAAGACGCCTGCCGGCCGGTGCCGGCACAACGAGCTGTACTGGCGGGATGCGAACTGGTGGGGCGCGGGGCCCGGCGCCCACAGCCACGTCGGGGGAGTGCGGTGGTGGAACGTCAAGCACCCGGTCCGCTACTCGACGCTGTTGGAGGCCGGGCGCAGCCCCGCGGCGGGACGCGAAGTGCTGGGCGGCAAGGCTCGGCTGACGGAGCGGATCATGCTGGGCATCCGGCTGCGTGAGGGCCTCTCGATGCTCGATATCCCGCAAAGCACCCACGCCAAGGTGCCACAGCTCGTGGGCTGGGGGCTCGCCGACCAGGATGCCTTCCATGCCGGGCGGATCGTGCTGACCATGCGTGGCCGGCTGCTCGCCGACGCCGTGGTACGCGACCTACTGGGCTGAGCCGTGCTGATCGAGGTCCAGGACTCGCACATGTAGCGCGGTGCGCTGGTGGAGCGCGGCGCGCAGCGCTCGGTGCAGGCCGTCCTCGAGATAGATGTCGCCGCGCCACTGCACCGCGTGGGGAAACAAGTCCCCGAAGAACGTGGAGTCCTCGTCCAGTAGCTTGTCGAGCGCGAGCTCGCGTTTGGTGGTGATGAGCTGGTCGAGCCGCACCGATCGCGGGGGCACGTTGGCCCAGTCGCGCGCGGACAAGCCGTGGTCCGGATACGGGCGTCCGCTGCGTACCGCCTTGAAGATCACCGCTCCGCCCAGAAGTCCCGTCATGCCAGATGTCCGCGTGGCAGCGTATCGCGGGGCGGTCGCAGCCGCTGCGGAAATCGTAAGCTGTAGTGACGAACGGAGAGTGAGCAGTGAACGTCGACGAACGCAAGCTCGAGGTGCTGCGGGCCATCGTCGAGGATTTCATCGCCACCAGCGAGCCCGTCGGCAGTAAGGCATTGGCGGATCGGCACCACCTCGGCGTCTCCCCGGCAACAATCCGCAACGACATGGCCGCGCTCGAGGAGGAAGGGCTGATAGCCCAGCCGCACACCAGCGCGGGGCGCATCCCCACCGACGCGGGATACCGCGTCTTCGTCGACCGGCTGACGTCGGTGAAGCCGCTGTCCACCGCCGAGCGCCGGGCCATCGAGGTGTTCCTCGACAACGCCGTCGACCTCGACGACGTGCTGCACCGGGCCGTGCGCACGCTCGCGCAGCTCACCCGTAATGTCGCGGTTGTGCAGTATCCGTCGCTGTCCCGCAGCCGGGTGCGCCACCTCGAACTCGTCGCGCTGAACCCCGCCCGGCTGATGCTGGTGCTGATCACGGACACCGGCCGTGTCGAGCAGCGCTTGGTCGAGCTGCCCGCGTCGGTGGACGAGGAAGCGGTGGCGCAGCTGCGGACCACCCTGAACACCCGGCTGCGCGACCGGCTGCTCGCCGAGGCTCCCCAGATCGTCAGCGACCTGCCCAAGTCGGTGACGGCCGAGCTGCGTGGCCTGGTCGCCACGCTGACGTCGGTGTTGCTCGAGACGTTGGTCGAGAGGCACAGCGACCGGATCGTCCTCGGCGGCACGGCAAACCTCACCCAGCACGCCCTCGACTTCCCGGCGATTCGCCCCGTGCTCGAGGCCCTGGAGGAGCAGGTGGTGCTGCTGCGGCTGCTGGATCAGTCGGTGAACTCCACCCAGGTCATGGTGCGGATCGGCAACGAGAACCCGCACGAGGGGCTGCAGGCCACGTCGGTCGTGACGAGTGGATACGGGGTCCCCGGAGCCCGGCTGGGCGCCGTCGGGGTGCTCGGCCCGCGGCGCATGGACTACGCGCACACCATGGCCCGGGTGGCCGCGGTGGCCCGCTATGTCGGCGAGCTGATCGCCGAGAGCTGAGTTCGGCGTCGAGCCGGCTGGGAATGGCAGCGGCGTCCGTACACTTGGCAGTCGAAGACACTGGTTGCCAGACACCTGAAGACAAAAGGACTCACACGTGGCCGAAACCGTCCGCGACTACTACGCGCTGCTCGGCGTACGCCGAGACGCCACGAGTGAGGAAATCAAGCGCGCCTACCGGAAACTGGCTCGCGAGCTACACCCCGACGTGAACCCCGATCCGCTCGCCCAGGATCGGTTCAAGGAGGTCACCGCGGCGTACGAGGTGCTCTCCGACCCGGAGAAGCGCCGCATCGTCGACCTCGGTGGCGACCCGCTGGCACCGGGCGGCGGTCAGGGGACGGCGAGCAACCCCTTTGCCGGGTTCGGTGGCTTCAGCGACGTCTTCGAGGCGTTCTTCGGTGGCGGGACGCCCGGTGGGCGTGGGCCGCGCAGCCGGGTGCGCCCCGGTGCCGACGCGCTGCTGCGCCTGGAGCTCACCCTGGACGAAGCCGCCTTCGGCGTGCGCCGGGACATCAGCGTGGAGACCGCGGTGGTCTGCCAGACCTGCCATGGCAGCGGCTGCGCACCGGGCACCTCCCCGCGCACCTGCGCGGTCTGCGGGGGCGTCGGCGAGATCCAGTCCGTGCAGCGCTCGTTCCTCGGTCAGGTCATGACGACCCGCACCTGCCACGCGTGTGCCGGCACCGGCGAGCAGATTCCCTCGCCGTGCCCGACCTGCGGCACAGAGGGACGGGTACGAGCACGACGCACCATCGCGGTCGACGTCCCAGCCGGCATCGAGGACGGCATGCGGATCCGGCTATCCGCGCAGGGCGAGGTCGGCCCCGGCGGCGGGCCGGCGGGCGACCTGTACATCGAGGTGAGCGAGCAGCCGCACGACACGTTCACCCGAGAGGGCGCCGACCTGCACTGCCGCGTCTCATTGCCGATGACCGCGGCGGCGCTCGGCACCAAGCTGGTGTTGCCCACCCTCGACGGCGAGGAGAAGCTCGAGATTCGGCCCGGGACCCAGAACGGCGCGGTGCTAACCATGCGCGGTAAGGGCATTCCCCGGCTGCGCAGCAGCTCCCGGGGTGACCTGCACATCCACGTGGAGGTGGCCACGCCCACGCGGCTCGACGATTCGCAGGAGAAGCTGCTGCGTGAGTTCGCCGCACTGCGCAACGAAGAGGTGTCCGTTACGACGGCGCGCACCGGCCTGTTCGGCAAGATGCGGGACGCCTTCGGCGGCCGGTGAGCACCCCGGCGCTGTTCCTGCTCGATCCGCTGCCGCCCGGCGACGTGATCGTTCTCGACGGGGACGAGGGGCGGCACGCTGCCCGGGTTAAGCGCGTCCGGCACGGTGAGACCGTGCTGATCGGTGACGGGCGCGGCGCACTGGTCAGCTGCGTCGCCGAGTCGGTCGGCGCCGACCGGTTGACGGCGCGGGTCGTCGATCGGCGGGTCGTTCCCATGCCCGAGCCTCGTCTGGTGGTCGTCCAGGCATTGCCGAAAGGCGAACGGGCCGAGCTTGCGGTCGAGTTGCTGACGGAGCTCGGCGCCGACGAGATCGTGCCATGGGCAGCGGCACGTTCGGTCGTGCAATGGACTGGCGAACGCGCCGCCAAGGGGCTGACACGGTGGCGGCGCGTCGCAGCAGAGGCGGCGAAGCAGAGCCGCCGCCCCTGGGTGCCCGTGGTGGCCGAGCTGGCCAGTACATCCGAGGTCGTGGCGCGGGCGAGGGGCGCGTTGGTGCTGCACGACGGCGCCGCACTTGCGCTGACCGGTGCCGTTCTGCCCGTCGGCTGTGACATCATCCTCGTCGTGGGTCCGGAAGGTGGCATCGCCGCCGACGAGCTCGCCGCGTTCACCGCGGCCGGTGCCGTGCCGGTGCGGCTGGGCGAGCCGGTACTTCGCACGTCGACGGCTGGCGCCGCGGCGCTGGCCGTCTTGTCGGTCCGCATCGGGCGGTGGTGAGCGCATGATCGGACGCCTGCATCACGTCATCGTCGACTGCCGCGACCCTGCCGCGCTCGCCGCGTTCTATTCGGAGCTGCTCGGTCTGCCGATCACATATCGGTCACCCGACTTCGTGGTGGTGTCGCGCGACGACATGACCTCGGGGGTGGCGTTCCAGCTCGCGCCCAACCACCAACCGCCGCAATGGCCCGATCCGGATCATCCGCAGCAGATGCACTTCGACGTCATGGTCGACGATGTGGACGCTGCCGAGCCGCAAGTGCTTGCCCTGGGTGCGCGGCGGCTCGCTGGTGGCGGCCACGTCTTCGCCGATCCGGCAGGGCACCCGTTCGACCTCATTCCGCGCCCGAAATGGGCGCCACCCATCGGCTAGCGTCGCGGGAGGCATCGTGGGCATCGTCACGCCGGGCTTCAGGGGCCGCGATCGGGCAAGCAGCACCGACCTGCCGCCAGGCCAGTACCTGACGCGCGACTTCCCCGTCCTTTCGGCCGGTCCGACACCGAAGATCCGGCTCGACGACTGGGAGTTCGCGATCACTACCGAGACCGGCGAGGTGAAACGCTGGGACTGGCCGGCGTTTACCGCCTTGCCGATCCAGCAGATCACAGTCGACTTGCACTGCGTCACGCGCTGGTCGAAGCTCGGCACGTCCTGGGAAGGCGTGTCGCTGGACGACCTGCTCGGCGGCGTCGACACGGCCGCCGACTACACGCTCGTGCACTCCTATGGCGGCTACACGACCAACCTGCCGCTCGAAGATCTGATGGACGGGCAGGCGTGGATCGCCTTCCGCTACGACGGCGAGGAGCTCGCACCGGAGCACGGCGGGCCGGCCCGGTTGCTCGTGCCGCACCTGTACTTGTGGAAGAGCGCCAAGTGGGTCCGCGGCATCACCCTCGGGCTGCAAGACCAGCCAGGCTTCTGGGAGAGCCTCGGCTATCACAATTACGGGGACCCATGGCGCGAGCAGCGGTACTGGGGCGACTGACCTGGCGGGCCGCGACCGTCGCGGCGATGCGCGACGAGACCGCGACGGCCCGGACCCTGACGCTCGACATAGCCGGCTGGCCCGGCCATCTGGCAGGCCAGCACGTCGACATCCGGCTAACCGCTCCCGACGGCTATACCGCGGTGCGCTCGTACTCGATCGCGTCGGTCGCGGACGGCGACCGGATCGACGTGACCGTCGAGCCGGTGCGAGACGGCGAGGTCTCGCCGTACCTCGCCCGGGTCGTCGGGGTCGGCGATCCACTCGAGGTGCGTGGCCCGGTCGGCGGCTGGTTCACCTGGCGCGCGGCGCAGTCCGAGCCGGTACAGCTCGTGGCCGGCGGCTCGGGCGTGGTGCCGCTCATGGCGATGCTGCGGGCCCGCGCGGCGGCGGCAAGCGCCGCGCCGTTCCAGCTCTTGTACTCGACGCGACGCCCGGACACGGTGATCTACCACGACGAGCTCAGCCGCTGCGTCGCCGACGGGCTGCCGCTCAGCTACGCCTACACCCGGACCGTGCCCGTGGGGTGGCCGCGCCCGCCGGCACGGGTGGACGCGGCGCTGCTCGCCGCGGTCACGTTTGCGCCGGACGAACATCCCACCTGCTACGTCTGCGGCCCGACGGCGTTCGTCGAGACCGTGGCCGACCTGATGGTCGCGGCCGGGCACGACGCCCAGCGCGTCCGCACTGAGCGATTCGGAGGACCGTGATGACCCACCTCGACGGAAACGCCGCCGCCGGCGACCTGCGCACGATCTTCGCGGTGGACGTCACGACCGCCACCGGCCAGTGCGCCGGCTGCGGGCAGACCGCACCGCTAGGTTCAGCACAGCTGTACAACCAGGCGCCGGGGATGGTGGCGCGCTGCACCAACTGCGATGCCGTGCTGCTCCGCTTGGTCACCGCGCCCGGGCGCGCCTGGCTCGACGTCCGCGGGCTGACCTACCTCCAGTTGGAGACGGCTTAGAACGGATACGCGGGCGGTTCGCCGCGCACCGTCACCCAGCGCGTCTCGGTGAACGCGTCGACGTTGGCTGACGGGCCGCCGAATCGCGCGCCGGTGCCCGACACGCCGACGCCGCCGAACGGCACGTTGGCCTCGTCGCTCACCGTCTGGTCGTTGATGTGCACGATGCCGGAGGGGATCCGGTCGGCGACAGCGAGCCCACGCATCACGTCCCGCGTCACGACGCTGAGCGACAGGCCGTAGTCGGACGCGGCGGCCAGCTGCACCGCCTCGTCGACCGACGACACGCGAACCACTGGTGCGACCGGTCCGAAGATCTCCTCGGCCCAGGCGGGAGATCCCGGTGGTACCTCGGCTAGGACGGTCGGCCGGTAGAACAGTCCGTCGAATTCGCCGCCCGCGGCGACCTTCGCGCCGGCGTCGCGGCTGGCGGTGACCATGCCGTGAATCTTGTCGCGCTGCCGTTCATCGATGATCGGACCGAGGGCAACCTCGTCCGTAGCCGGGTTGCCGACCGGCAGCCTGGCTGCCTTTGCCGACAATGCCTCGACGAAGTCGTCGTAGTGTCGCTCGTGCACGATGTGCCGGCCGGCCGTCATGCAGATCTGACCCTGGTGGAAGAACGATCCGAAGGCAGCTAGCGTCGCGGCCTGGGCGACGTCGGCGTCGTCCAGGACGAGCATCGCGGAGTTGCCGCCGAGCTCGAGGTGTACGCGCTTGAGATGCCGGCCGGCGAGCTCGGCCACCCGGCGGCCGGACGCGGTCGATCCGGTGAAGGAGACGACCGCGACCTGTGGGTGCACGACCAGCGCTTGCGCGATCTCGGCATCGCCGGGCAGCATCTGCAATACGCCGGGGGGCAGCCCGGCTTCCTCGAGAATTCGGGCGATCACCACACCGCCGGTAACGCCGGTCCGCGGATCCGGCTTGAGGATCACTGCGTTGCCCAGCGCGAGCGCAGGAGCAACCGAGCGGATGCCCAGGATGATCGGCACGTTGAACGGCGAGATCACCACGACGACGCCTGCCGGGACGCGGCGCGCCATGGACAGCCTTGGCTCCTCGCTGGGCAGCAGCTCGCCGTATGCGCGGCTGGGCAGGGCCGACGCCTCGAAGCACTCCTGCTCAGCGACGTGCAGCGAGAAGTCGGCGATGCCTGCGATGGCGCCGACCTCGCGAATGTTCCACCACTTGATCTCGTCCGCATACTGCGACCACAGCTCGCCGGCCTTACGCAGCACGGCTGCGCGTTGCGGGTAGGGCGTGGCCGACCATCCGGGCTGTGCCGCCGCCGCGCTCTGCACGGCGCGGTCCACATCGGTGGTTGTCGGCTTGCCGAGGCTGCCCAATGCCGCGCCGGTGGCCGGCTCGATCACCGGGTATTCGCCGCCGGACGCGGCCGTCCACGCACCGTCGAGGAAGATCTTGCCACGCCAGCGGACTTCTTCGAGAAGGGTCATTTGCTGCTCCCATCGTGGTGTAGTACGTCGTCGGCGATGGCGAACGCTCGATTGGCGCGCGGCAGGCCGGCGTAGACGGCAGTGTGCAGTAGTACCTCGCGAATCTCCTCGAGGCTCACGCCGTTGCCCAATGCGCCGCGTAGGTGCATGGCCAGCTCGTGTTCGGCGCCCAGCGCGGTGAGCACGGCGAGGGTAATCAGGGAGCGCTCCCGGCGTTGCAGGCCGGGCCGCGTCCACACCTCGCCCCAGGCGTAGCGGGTCAGTAAGTCTTGGAACGGCGCGGAGAACTCGCCGGTGCGCTCGGTGGCCAGGTCGACGTGCGCGTCGCCCAGGACGGCCCGCCGGGTCGCCTCGCCGCCGGTGAAGTGCTCTAGCAGCCGGACGGCAATCGGTCCCGCCTGTTCGACGGTCGGGATGTGCGCGGCGTCGGGCAGTACAGAAAGCCGCGCGATGGCGATGCCGTCAGCGATCGTGTGGGCGTGCTGGACCGGGATGGCCTGGTCTGCCGCGCCGGCAATCACGAGCGTGGGCGCGCCTATCCGGGGAAGGTCTGCGCGCAGGTCCATCCCGGCGATGGCTTCACAGCAGCGGGCGTAGCTCTCCGCATCCGTGCTCCGCAGCATGTCGGTAAGCCGGGCAACGAGCTCCGGGTCGCGTGCGGCTAGAGCCGGGGTGATCCAGCCGGCGACGACCGGCCCGGCGATCGCCGCGATTCCGCCACCGCGGACCGTGGCGGCGCGCTCGTGCCAGCGTGCTGCTGGCAGCTGCGCCGATGTCGACAGCAACGCCAGCCGCGCCACTCGTTCCGGATGGTGCGCGGCCAGCCACATGGCCACCATGCCGCCGAGCGAGACGCCCGCGATGTGGGCGCGGTCCACGCCCTGCTTGTCGAGGGCGGCCACCACATCGCCGCCCAGGTCGGCGATGCCGCACGGCTCATGGACGGGCGGCGCATCGCCGTGGCCACGGGTGTCGACACGGATGAGGCGCAGCCGCTCCGCCAGCGGCCCGACCAGGCCGTCCCAGATGGCCGTGGTGGTGCCGATCGCGTTGAGCAGTACCAGCGGGGCGGCGGATTCGCTCATCGCTGCCGCCCGCGCAGGTAGGCGTCGACCAGATCGCCGGCGTGGCCGAGATAGGTCACCGGGTCGAGCAGTTCGGGATCGACGCCCAGCGCGTCGAGATTCCCTTTGCGCGCGGCGTCGCGGACCGCCTGCTGTGCGCCGCCGCGCCCCATCGCCGGCGTCAGATGTGCGGCCACCCGGTCAGCGAGCAGCAAGCCCGACGTCCGGCTCAGGTTCTGATGCATCGCCTCGACGTCCACGGACAGCCCCTCCAGGCACTGACGCAGCCGCGCTGCGGCGCCGCCGGTCCAGCGCAGCAGTGCCGTGAGCGCCGGCCACTCGGCATGCCAGGCGCCGGCCGCTCGCTGGTGTTCGCCGGCCATGGCGGTGTACACGGTGGCGGCGAGCCCGGGTGTTTGGGCGGCGGCAGCCCTCGCGGTGACCACCGCGATGGGATTCTGCTTGTGCGGCAGGGAGGATGAGCCACCCGGCGCCGCTTCGTGCACCTCGCCGACCTCGGTTTGGGCGAGCAGCACGACGTCCGTCGCGACCTTCCCGGCCGCCCCTGCGGCGGTCGCCAGGGCACCGGCGAGTTCGGCGATGCGCGTTCGTTCGGTGTTCCACACGCCTTCCGGGTCGGTGAGGTCGAGCTCGCGGGCGAACGCCCGGCGGATCGCCGGCCCATGCGGGTACACCGCGGCAAGCGTCCCGGCTGCACCACCCAACTGCGCGGCGAACTCGACCGCAGAAAGCCGCGCTACCGCGCGATCGAGTCCGGTGCCCCAGCCCGCGGCAACCGCGCCGAAGGTCGTCGGCGCGGCCTGCTGAAGAAGGGTACGAGCCGCCATCGGGGTATCCCGGTGCTCGCGGGCCAGCCGTGCGGCCGCGTCGGCCGCACCGGACAGGTCGGCGACGATCACGCCGACAGCGCCGCGGGAAACCAGCATCGCCGCTGTGTCGATGATGTCCTGACTCGTGGCGCCCACGTGCACGGCATCCTCGCTCGCCGGGCCGACACGGGCGCGCAGCTGCTGCACCAGTGGGATCACGGGGTTGCCGCCGGCTGCCGCGTCCACGCCGAGCGGCGCGAGGGTCACCCAATCGGCGTCAGTGCACGCGATCGCCACCGCCTCGGCGGCAGCTTCGTCGACGAGGCCCGCAGCTGCGGCCGCCCGGGCCAGCGCCGCCTCGGTCCGCAGCATGGCGCGCACCCACGCGCGGTCGTCCACTTCGACGGCCACTCGGTCGGCCCCGAAGATCGGATCCCAAAGCGTGCTCATATTGCGAAGAACGGCGTCTCGTCGTCGCCCTGCAGCCGAATGTCGAAGCGCAGCGCGCCGTCTGGCTGCGCCATGGCGGTCAGCAGTGCCCGGTCGTCAGCCGAAAGTGCCGACAGCACCGGGTCGGCGGCATTGGCCGCGGGCTCGTCCGGGAAGTAGATGCGGGTTACCAGCCGCTGCAGCAGGCCTCGCGAGAAGACCGAGACGTCGAGGTGCGGCGCCTCAACGGTGCCGTCCGGCGCGGGCAGGACGGCAGGCTTCACGGTGCGGAACCAGAACGTGCCGTTGCTGTCGGTGGCGCAGCGGCCGAACAGGTCGGGTGCCGACTGCCACGTCTCGACCAGGCCGTCCGGCACCGGAACCCCGGCACCGTCGGTGAGCTGCCCGCTGATCAGCACAGCGCCGGGCGTGCCCTCCAGTACCGGCGCGGGCCCGTTCGGCCAGGGCAGCACGATGGAGAGGAACGGGCCGACCGTCTGCGAAGGCGTGCTCATTGCGAGGACTCGAACGGAGTCTGCTCGCGCCCCCGTAGCACGATGTCGAACCGGAACCCGAGCGCCCAGTGGTCTGTCGTGGCGTCGTCGTCGTAGGTGCTGATCAACCGGGCGCGGGCGCGCGGATCGGGCACCGAGTTGAAGATGGGGTCCTGGAAGAAGAGCGGGTCGTCCGGGAAGTACATCTGGGTGATCAGTCGTTGCGCGAAGGCCTGCCCGAACACCGAGAAGTGGATGTGCGCCGGGCGCCACGCGTTGTCGTGGTTGCGCCACGGGTAGGCGCCGGGGCGGATCGTAGTGAACCGGTAGCGTCCGTCGGCGTCGGTGACCACCCGGCCGGCGCCGGCGAAGTTCGGGTCTAGCGGCGCGGGCCACCGGTCGGCCGCGTGCGCATATCGGCCCGCAGCGTTGGCCTGCCATACCTCGATCAGGCTGCCCGGCGCGGCATGTCCGTCGCCGTCGAGCAGGCGGCCGTGCACGACGATGCGCTGCCCGATCGCTGCACCGTCGTTGGTGAGGTCGTCATCGCCCTCGCGCACCCGCTCCGTACCGAACAACGGTCCGGTCAGCTCGGTGAGCCGCTGCGGCAAGACGTGTAGCGCCCGTCTCGGGTGACGCAGCTTCGTGCTGCCGTAGTCGGGGTAGTCGTAGGGCGGATGCGTGCCAGGTGGGTCGGCGCGGTAGGTCATCGGTAGCTCCATCCCTCGGCGTATGGCAGGCCCGTGTAGTTCTCGGCGAGCGCGGTGGCCATGGGGCGGGACGACGCGACGTAGCGCAGCGCCGCGGCGGCGAGTTGCTCATCGAACGCGTCGCCGTGCGGGTCGACGTGCAGCATCGACGTCATCCACCAGGAGAACTGCGTGTACCGCCATACCCGGCTCGACACCGTGTCCGTGTAAGCGGCAAGCAGGTCGGTGCGGCCATCCGCGTAGTAGCCGGCGATGGCGCGGGCGAGCACCCGGACGTCGGCCATTGCGAGGTTCATGCCCTTGGCGCCGGTCGGCGGCACGATGTGCGCCGCGTCGCCGGCGAGGAACAGGCGCCCGTACTGCATAGGCGTGGCAACAGCGCTGCGCATGGGCGTGATGCCCTTGTCCAGCACGGGTCCTTCGCTGAGCGAGAAGCCGGCGCCGTCGGTGAACCGGGTGGAAAGCTCAGACCAGATGCGCTCGTCCGGCCACGCCTCCAGCTGCGCGTCCGGCGTGACCTGCAGGTACAGGCGGGTAATGCTCGGGCTGCGCATCGAATGGAGCGCGAAGCCGCGTTCGTGCCTGGTGTAAATCAGCTCATGGGCCGACGGCGGTACCTGCGCAAGAATGCCGAGCCACGCGTACGGGTACCCGCGCTCGTACGTCGTCAGTCCCGAGACGTAGCCGCGGCTCACGCCATGAGAGCCGTCCGCGCCCACCACGAAGTCGCATTCCAGCGCACCACCGGCGAAGGTGATCCGGGGTCGCGCACCGTCGAGGCCGGAAAATGCAATGTCGGTGATCTCGAAGCGCACGTCGCCGCCGGCATCCACGCGGGCGGCGATCAGGTCCTTGACGACCTCCTGCTGGCCGTACACGGTGATCGTGCGCCCGACCAGGTCGGCGAAGTCGATGCGGTGGCCGTGGTGTCCGAAGCGCAGTTCGATCCCTTCGTGCCGCATGCCTTCGGCGTCGAGACGCTTGCCGACGCCGGCCTCGCGCAATGTCTCCGCAGAGCCGTGTTCGAGAACGCCGGCGCGAACCCGGTGCTCGACGTAATCGCGGTCGCGGCACTCCAGCACGGCGGAGTCGACGCCCTGCAGGTGCAGCAGTTGCGACAGCAGCAGACCGGCCGGCCCGGCACCGACGATGCCGACCTGGGTGCGCATCCGCCCAGCCTGCGCCGCTCGGCTCGCGCGCCGCGCCTAGACTTCCGCTCAGTGGAAGACCACACCGTGACCGGCCGCGCGCTCGCCATCCTCGATGCGTTTAGCGCCGACCATCCACGGCTGCGGCTGGCGCAGCTGAGCCGGCGTACCGGGCTGCCACTGACGACCACCCACCGCCTGGTAGGCGAGCTCGCCCGCTGGGGCGCCCTCGAGCGTGATGACACCGGCGCGTACCGGATCGGGCTGCGGCTGTGGGAGGTGGCGAGCTTGGCGCCGCGCAGCGTCGGGCTGCGCGAGGCGGCGCTGCCCATCCTGGGCGATCTCTACGAGGCAACGCACCAGAACGTCCAGCTCGCCGTACTGGACGGTACGGACGCCGTGTACATCGAGCGGATCTCAGGGCGGGACGCCGTGCACGTCGTGACCCGGGTGGGCGGCCGGCTTCCTCTCCACGCGACGGGCGTCGGCCGGGTGCTGCTGGCGCATGCGCCGGACGAACTGCTCGAGCGGGTGCTCGCCGGCCCGCTTGCTGCATATACCGAGCGGACGCTCACCGACCCGCGCCGGCTGCGCCGCGAGCTTGCCGAGGTGCGTCGAGCAGGAGTGGCGATCACCCGCGGTCAGATCGAGCTGATCTCGACATCGGTCGCCGCGCCGGTGTGGGACAGCGGGCAGGTCGTGGCTGCCGTCTCGGTCGTGGTGCCGGAAAGCCACGACCCGCACCGCTACGTTCCGGCGGTTGTGGCTGCCGCCCGCGGGATCTCTCGCGCATTGGCCCAGCCCCAGGCGCGCGCCACATCGTCGTGATCTTGGACTTGTGGTCGATATCCAGCCACAAGTCCAAGATCATCGCGAGACGGGACGGCGGCTTAGCGCGCCACGGAGAGGGACAGGCCGAACTGGTTATCCCTGTCGGTCCACCATCGGGTGAGTTCGAATCCGGCGGCGGCAAGTTCGGTTGCCACGCCTTCGCGACGGAACTTCGCTGAGACCTCGGTGCGCATCTGCTCGCCGCGTGCGAAGTGCACCTCCAGGTCGAGCCGCTCGACCCGCACCCACTGGTCGCGCAGGGAGCGCAACCGCATCTCGATCCACTCGGCCTCCGCGTCCCATACCGCGACGTGCGCGAACGCGTCCGGATCGAAGTCGGCCTTCAGCTCGCGGTCGACCACATGGAGCACGTTCTTGTTGAACTCCGCGGTGACACCTGCCGCGTCGTCGTAGGCCGGGACGAGCACGTCAGGGTTCTTCACGAGATCGGTGCCGAGCAGCAGCGCCTCGCCCGGTTGCAGCGCTTCGCGGAGCGACCGTAGAAACACCGCGCGCTCGGCCGGCACCAGGTTGCCGATGGTTCCGCCGAGGAAGGCGATCAGGTGCCGCCCGTTCTGCGGGAGCCGGTCGAGGTGCTGCTGGAAGTCGGCCACCACGGCGTGCACGGCCAGCCCCGGGTAGTCGGCGAGCAGTCCGGCCGCGGCCTGGCGCAGCGCGGACTCCGATACGTCGACCGGTACGTATCGAGTGAACGTCCCGGTGTCGAGCAGCAGGCGGGTCTTTTCCGCGGACCCGGCGCCCAGCTCGACCAACGCGGTCGCCCCTGACACCAATGCGATCTCCGCGGCCCGCTCGACGAGGATCGACCGCTCGGCGCGGGTCGGGTAGTACTCAGGCAGCCGGGTGATCTGCTCGAACAGTTCGCTGCCGCGCTCGTCGTAGAACCACTTGGGTGGCAGCCACTTCGGGGTCGCGGTCAGCCCCTTCAATACGTCCGCGCGCAGCGTTGCGCTGAGGAAGTCCGCCGGCAGATGATTCTCAACGGTCAATCTCACGTGAGCTCCAACGGGGCGACGTGCACGCCGTCCGGCGTGCCGGTGAGCAGGCTGTGGTCGGGTACTTCGTGCCATCCCGGCTCGTCGTCGGACGGTTCCGATGCCACAAAGACGCCGCGTCGGTCAGCGCGCCAGAACAGGGTGTCGCCCCACGTGGTGGCCGCGATGGTCTCGCCGTCGAGGGCCAGCAGGTTCAGCCGGGCGTCGGCGGGCGCCGCGGCGACCGTGCTGTGCAACGCCTCCGGTAAGGGCATCCCGGCCTCCAACCAGGTCTGGGTGAGCGCCCACAGCAGCGCCGAGTCGCTCGGCGCGTCCAGACGCAACAGTCGCTGCGGCGGCAGCGCGGCTGCGAGCGCAGCCGCGGACTCCGGCCACCCCGGCAGGGCGCCGTTGTGGCTGAACACCCACCGTCCTTCGCGAAACGGTGCCGCAGCGCCCTCCGCGTGCCCCATGCCGTCCGTACCGGAGCGTACGGCGGCCAGCACGGCACCGGAGCGAATCACGCGCGCCAGCTCCGGCAGGTTGGCATCCGTCCACATAGGACGGTCGCGGCGGTAGCGAGCCGGAACGGGGTCGTCGGCGGCGTACCAGGCCACGCCGAAACCGTCGGCGTTCAGCCGCCCGTACTGTTGCCGCCGGGGCTGCCATGACTGGCGCAGCAGCCCGAACGGCGGATCGAGCAGCAGCTCCGCGAGTGGGACGGACGGGCCCAAGTAGGCGATGTGCCTACACATCGGCGGCGTCCCGGGCGCACCGGAAGCCGGCGAAGATCTGCCGGCGGATCGGGTAGTCCCAGTTGCGGAACGTACCGCGGACGGCGGAGCGGTCGGCTGCCCACGAGCCACCGCGCAGCACCTTGTACTCGTCGCCAAAGAAGACCTCGGAGTACTCGCGGTACGGGAATGCGACGAATCCAGGTGGGCGGCTGAAGTCGCTGGCCGTCCACTCCCAAACGTCGCCGATGAGCTGGTGCACACCGAGCGGCGAGGCGCCGTCCGGGTACGAGCCGACCGGTGCCGGCTGAAGGTACGCGCCGCCTAGATTCGCATGCCGGGCTTCGGGGTCGGCGTCGCCCCATGGGTACCGGCGGGAGCGGCCCGTCGCCGGATCCCAGCGCGCCGCCTTCTCCCACTCGGCCTCGGTCGGCAGCCGCTTGCCGGCCCACCGTGCGTACGCGTCCGCCTCGTACCAGCTCACGTGCTGCACCGGCTCGTCTAGTGGCACCGGCTCGTCCACCCCGAACCGGCGCCGCCACCACTGCGCGCCCTCGCGCCGCCAGAACAGCGGCGCGGCCAGACTTGCCGAGACTCGGTGTGCCCAGCCCTCGGGCGTCCACCAGCGCGGGTCGTCGTAGCCTGCGTCCGCGATGAACGCGATGTAGTCGGCGTTCGACACGGGCACCATGTCGATCCAGTACGCCGACGTATGGACGGCACGGGCAGGCCGTTCGTTGTCGAGCGCCCACGGCTCGACGTCTGTGCCCATGGTGAACGTCCCGTCCGGAATGAGCACCTCGCGCGGGAGGTCGCGATCACGAGGCGGATTCGGCGGCTCGGCGGAAAGCGCCGGAACGCCTTGCCGCAGCTGATGGGTAGCCATCATCGTCTCGTCGTGCTGCTGCTCGTGCTGCACGATCATGCCGAAGGCAAAACCCTGGTCGATGAGACGACGGCCCTCCAGGGCGGTCCCGTCGAGAACGTCGAGCACCTTGTCGCGCACCGTACCGACGTAGGCGCGGGCCTCGGCCGGGCCGAGCAGCGGCAGACTCGGCCGGTCGCGTCGCGGGTGCTGGAACGCGTCGTAGAGGTTGTCGATGTCGGCACGAATCGGCTCGCGGCCCCCCACGTCACGCACCAGCCAGAGTTCCTCCTGGTTGCCGATGTGCGCGTAGTCCCAGACGAGTGGCGACATCAGGGGCGAGTGCTGCCGGGTCAGGTCGTGGTCGTCGACCGCCTGGGTCAGGGCGTCGCTGCGCCGGCGGGCGCGGATCAGTTCGTGGGCGATGTCCTCTTTCAGTCTCATGCGGCTTCCCAATCGTCGGCCGGGCAGCGCCCGCGAAGCGTGTATCGCTCGGTGAACTCGACGACGTGATCGCAGATGTGCGCCGGCTGGCCGGCGAGGCCGTCCAGTGCGATGCCGGCGAGTTCGCGCGCGGCCCGGGCCAGCGCCACGTCGCTCAGCCCGTAACGCGCCGCGTCGAACCAGCGGCCTGCCACCGGCTCGGCCGCCGCGGTGGCCAGGTCGCGAGCGAGCGCGGTGGCGGTAAGCGCCCAGGTAATGGCCGCCGCCGCGATCCAGTTGTCACCGGCCTGTGCGTCGAGGTAGCGCACCTCGAGGTGCCCGGCCGCACGCACAGGCGGGAACAGCGTCGACAGGTGGTAGGCCAGGTCGTCGTAGGTCGGCGCGGGGTCCATCGCACCGGCGATCCAATCGGCGAACGTCACTCCCGGCGGCGCAGACCAGCGCCCGCCGTCGCGCCGGACGCAGAGCAACGGGGCGTCCAGCGCGTAGCGTGCGTACGCCTCACGTGGATCGGCGCCCTGTGGTGGAGCGGTGCGGTGCGGGTCAATATCCAGCCAAGCTGCCTGCCGGGACGATCGCCATCCCGTGCGATGCCCGGCCAGGACCGGCGAGTTGGCGAACATGGCCACGAGCACCGGCCCGATCGCATGCAGGGTGCGCCACCGGTCGGCGAACGACTCCGTGTCACCGGCGTCAAGGCAGGGCTGCACCGCGGCGGTAGCGCACATCATGGTCCGCCCGGACGGTCCGCGGCGGTCGAAGTACGCCTCCATGGCGGCATAGCGCGGGACGTCGAGCAGCCGAGTGGGCAACCGGTGAGGGTCGGCCCCCGCGCCCAACGTGGAGAGCCCGGCCTGCGCGAGACGAGCGGTGAGCATTCCGGCGTCGGCGGCCGCGGCGGCGAGACACGCGGCAAGGCTGGGAGCGGGGAGAGTGGAGATTTCGACCTGCCCGCCGGGTTCGACGGTAACCGCCGAGCCGTTCGGCAACGGGGCCTGGGGAGCGGGCGGGTCGCGCAACGCCGGTGGGCACCAGGGCCCGAGAGCGGCGGCGAGACGAGCGGGTGAGACGGGACTTGCGGGCTTGCGCTGATCGTGAACGAGCCACTCGAGCTCGAGGCCGACCAGCCGGGGGGGACCGATCTTGAAACAGATCCGCGTGATATAAGCCTCCGCGGCCTCGCGATGAGGCATGATTTCGGCGGCTTCGTCGCAGGCAGATGGTGCGCAATCCGGCATGCTTCCTCCTTGGGTCTCTTTCGTGCTTACCTTGGCGGGCGGGGCTTCGTCCACCGCAATGGCGCGACGTTCAGCTTCACGTAAGGCACCGACAACGTGTCGTGTAGCGCAACGGGCGTCCCATCGGTCACAATGTGCACGCACGCACCACTGCTTTACGGCCCGTCGGGGAAGGCGTCGCCGTCGAGTCAGTGGAGGTGTGCGATGACGAGCGCCCGGCGCACTACACCCGTCACTACGAGTGGCGTGGTGTTTCTGCACTGCTGCCCTGCCGCGATCGCGCCGCATGTCGAGTGGGCGATCGCCGGCGTGCTCGGCCGGCCGGTCCGGCTGCAGTGGACCGGTCAGCCCATCGCCCCGTCGCATCTGCGCGCCGAGGCCGACTGGTCCGGGCCGATCGGCACCGGCGCACGTATCGCAGCCTCGCTACGCGCGTGGCCGATGCTCGTCTTCGAGATCACCGAGGACGGCACCGCGGCCAGCGACGGGGAGCGGCTGGCGTACGTGCCCGGCCGGGGCTTCCACCGCAGCGCGATGTCGGCCAACGGCGACATCGTCGTCGGTGAGGAACGGCTGCGCGGGCTCGCCACCCGAGCCCGTTCCGCGGACGATTACGCCCACGGGCTCGCCGAGCTTCTCGGTGCCGCGTGGGACGCCGAGCTCGAGCCCTACCGGCAGGCCGGCGAAGGCGCCCCTGTCACGCTGCTCCACCAGGTCGGCTGATCCCAGCACTGACGGCCCGCCAGCTCCCAGCCACTCCAGCCACTTCCCGGCATGATCTTGGACTTCTGGTCGTTATTCAGCCACAACTCCAAGATCACGCTGAAGCGTGGCGCTTGCGCTCGGGTCTGCGCGAGGCCCCTTGCGGGCCCGCGCAGACCCGATCCGGGCCGGATTCAAAGGGGTATGTTGCCGTGGGCGCCGCGTCCGCAGGGCATCGACGCCAGCGCCTCGGCAACCGCCGTCCGCGTCCGGCTCGGTTCGATCACCGCGTCGACGACACCGATGTCCATGGCCCGGCTGACACCGCCGGCAATGCGCTCGTGTTCGGCCGCCAGCGCCGCGTGCAGCGCCTCGCGTTCGCCGGGCGGCGCCGCCGCCAGCTTCTTGCGGTGCAGGATGCCGACCGCTGCCGACGCGCCCATTACCGCGACTTCGGCGCCGGGCCAGGCGTAGACGGTGCTGGCGCCGAGCGAGCGAGCATTCATCGCGATATAGGCACCGCCGTAGGCCTTGCGGGTCACGAGCGTCACTCGCGGCACCACCGCTTCGCCGAACGCGTGCAGCAGCTTCGCGCCCCGGCGGACGATGCCGTCCCACTCCTGGCCGACACCGGGCAGATAGCCCGGCACGTCCACCAGCACGACGAGCGGGACACCGAATGCGTCGCACATCCGCACGAAGCGCGCGGCCTTCTCCGCGGACGGCGAGTCGAGGCAGCCACCAAGTCGCAGCGGGTTGTTGGCGATGACGCCGACCGTGCGTGATGCCAGCCGGCCCAGGCCGGTCACGATGTTCGGCGCCCACTTGGCATGCAGCTCGACGAACGTCGACTTGTCGAGGACGCCTTCGATCAGCGGGTGCACGTCGTAGGCACGTTTGGCGCTCTCCGGCAGCAGGGCGGCAAGGTCGGGGTCCGGCCCGAGCGCCTGTAGCTCGAATATGTGCTGCGACGCGAGAAGGGACGTGACGACCCGCGCCGTGTTGAGAGCGGCATCGTCGGTATCGGTGGTGATGTGGACGACACCGCTACGTCGGCCATGGGTATCGGCACCGCCCAGGGATTCCATGTCGACGTTCTCGCCGGTGACGCTGCGCACGACGTCCGGGCCGGTGACGAACACCCGCCCCGAGGTGGACATGATCACTAGGTCGGTGAGCGCCGGGCCGTAGGCGGCGCCACCGGCGGCCGGCCCCAGCACGACGGAAATCTGCGGCACACGTCCGGACGCGCGGATCATCGCCGCGAACACCTGCCCCACCGCGTCCAGCGCCTCGACACCGTCGGCCAGCCGGGCGCCGCCGCAGTGCCAGAGCCCGATCACCGGCACCCGCTCGCGGAGCGCCGTGTCGATCGCGTCGACGATGTATCGGCAGCCCACCGAGCCCATGGCACCACCCATCACCGTCGCATCGGTGGCGAAGGCGGTCACCGGCGCGCCGTCGATCGTGCCGCGTACCGCGAACACACCGCTCTTGTCGCGTGGGGAAAGGGGCTGCAACGAGCCTGGGTCGAGCAGCTTCGACAGGCGTAGCTCCGGGTCGCGGGGATCGACCTCGGGCGGTGCCTCCATCGTGAGCGTCATGGTCACGCCTTTCGGAACAGGACCGATGCGTTGTGTCCGCCGAAGCCGAACGAGTTGCAGATGGCGGCCGGCACCGGCATCGAGCGCGTCTGGGTGGGCACGTCGACGCACAGCTCGTCGTCGGGGTGCTGCAGGTTGATCGTCGGGGGGACGACGTCGTCCCGAACCGTAAGCACCGTGGCAATGCTCTCCACCGCACCGGCGGCGCCGATGAGGTGACCGGTCATGGATTTCGTGGCCGTGACCACGATCTGTTCGCCGAACAGCGCTGCCGCGGCGCGTGCTTCGCCCATGTCACCGGCGGGTGTCGAAGTGGCGTGCGCGTTGACGTGTACCACGTCCGCGGGACTGAGTCCGGAGCGCGACACGGCCAGCCGCATGGCTCGCTGCTGACCGGAGCCCGTCGGGTCGGGAGCTGTGATGTGGTGGCTGTCGGACGTGATCCCGGCACCGGCCAGCACCGCGTACGGTGGCCGGCCACGCGCCTCGGCATCGCCGCGACGCTCCAGCACAAGCGCCCCTGCACCCTCGCCGATCACGAATCCGTCCCGGTCGCGATCGAAAGGGCGCGACGCGCCGGTCGGGTCGTCGTTGCGGGTGCTCATCGCCCGCATCTGCGCGAACCCGCTGATCGTCAGCGGGTGAATCAATGCCTCGGTGCCGCCGACGACGACCAGGTCCGCCCGGTCGAGTTGGAGCAGGTCCAACCCGTAGGCGATGGCCTCTGCTCCGGAGGCGCAGGCGCTGACCGGCGTGAACACGCCGGCCCGCGCCCCGATCTTGAGACCGACGTACGCAGCGGGCCCGTTGGGCATGTCCATCGGGATCAGCATCGGGCTGACCTTGGTCGGGCCCCTCTCGAGGATCACGTCGTGCTGGGCGATCAGGCTGCCCACACCGCCGATGCCGGTGCCGATCACGACGGCGACCCGCTCGGGCACCAGCCCGTTGTCCAGGGTGGTGCCGACGAAACCGGCGTCGGCCCAGGCCTCGTCGGCGGCGACGATGGCGGCCTGCTGCGCCCGATCCATCCGCCGGGCCTGCGCCCGAGGGAGGAGGTCGGCCGGCTCCACGGCCATGCGGGCCGCGATCCGCACCGCCATGTCGGCTGGCCAGTCCTCGGGCACCGCAGTCACTCCGGAGCGGCCGTTCAGCATGGCGTCCCAGGTGGACTTGACGTCACCGCCGAGAGGCGTCGTCGCGCCCACCCCCGTGACGACGATCTCGTCGGTCATAGCGTCTCCCTCTCAGGCGTTGGACTGGATGAAGCTGACGGCGTCGCCGACCGTCTTGAGCTTGGGCAGCTCGTCGTCGGGGATCTTGACGCCGAACTTCTCCTCGGCGGCCATGGCCACCTCGACCATCGACAGTGAGTCGACGTCCAGGTCGTCGGTGAACGACTTGGCGTCGACCACGTCCTCGGGGGAAACGTCGGCAACTTCCTGAAGGATCTCGGCGAGTCCGGCGCGGATCTCGTCGGGGGAGGCTGGCACTAGTTCGTTCCTTTCTTGTCAGGGAGCGAGGATGACTTGACTGGCGAAGGCGAGGCCGGAGCCGAAACCGAGCAGCAGCACCGGAGCCCCCGAAGGGATCTCGCCTCGTTCGACCATCTTGGACAGCGCGAGCGGAATCGTCGCTGCCGAAGTGTTGCCCGAGACCTGGACGTCGCGGGCCACGATGGCGTTCGGCGCGCCGAGCTTTTTGGCTAGCGCGTCGATCATGCGCAGGTTGGCCTGGTGCGGGACGAACGCGGCGATGTCG
The DNA here is from genome assembly GCA_035263725.1 of Jatrophihabitantaceae bacterium. Taxonomy (GTDB): domain Bacteria; phylum Actinomycetota; class Actinomycetes; order Mycobacteriales; family Jatrophihabitantaceae; genus DASXRA01. Next base: position 53,577 of record DATFRC010000054.1, read on the forward strand.
GCGAGGTCCACCTCCGCACGGCGGCACGCCTCGATCGCGACGGCCGGCATCCGCGACGTCGCCCAGCGGTAGACGGCCTGGCCTTCCTGGGCGAAGAAGCGCGTGTCCTCGTCGATGATCACGCTACGGGACTGGCCGCCGTCGCTGCCCCACACGATCGGGCCGATCGCCGGTTCGTCCGACGCCCCGACGACCGCGGCGCCGGCGCCGTCGGCGAGGATGATGCATGTCGAGCGGTCGGAGAAGTCCAGCCATCCTGAGAACCGCTCGGCCGCAACAACGAGGACGTTGCGGGCTTGGCCGATTTGCACCGTGGCCGCCGCGGTGTTCAGCGCGTAGACGAATCCGGAGCAGCCGGTGTTCAGGTCGTACGCGCCGGGAGCCGGGATGCCCAGCCGGCTCGCGAGCTCCGGGGCGGCGGCAGGGATCGGGGTCGGCATGGTGCAGGTGGTGACGATGACGAGATCCACGTCGTCGGCCGCCACGCCGGCCGCGGCGAGTGCCTTGCTGGCGGCGTGCTCGGCCATGTCGACCACGGTCTCGTCCGGCTCCGCGTAGCGGCGCTCGACGATGCCCACCCGGCTGCGAATCCACTCGTCGGTGGTGTCGACACCGCGTGCGATCAGGTCGTCGTTGGTGACGACGTTGGCCGGCTGGTAGTGGCCCAGCCCGCGGATGCGTGCCTGCAAGCCGTTGCTCACAATGCCTCCCGGCTCTTCGTGCGGGCGCTCATCGCTGCGATGGTCATTCACGGCGCCTCCGTTCCATTGGAGAGCCGGGCTACGGGCAGGCCGGCGGCGACGATGTCGCCCTCGCGCCGCAGCCATTCGAGGAGAACGCCGGCGCTTCCCGCGACGATCGAGTGCTCCTCCCGGTTGGTGCGTACCGTGCCGAGCAGCGTGCCGCGGCGCAGCTGCGTTCCCTCTGCGACGGTCGCCGGCGTGAAGACGCCCTTGGCCGGTGCGACGACCACCTGGAAGTCGGGGGTGTACTCACCCTGCCCGTGCTGCGGTTGGCTCCTGATGAGGCGCCGCGCCGCATCGAGGTCGTCCGGCGTCTTCAGGGCTAGCAGCTCGACACCGGGCAGCTCACGTTTGGCGATGCCGGTCAACGTGCCTGCCGGCGGCAGTTCGACTGCGGCGCTGACGTTCAGGTCGCTCAGCGTGCGCAGGCACAGATCCCACCGCACCGGCAGGGTGACCTGAGCCACGAGGCGTTCTCGCAGCGCCGCGCCCTCAGCAACGGCGGTGCCGTCGGCGTTGGACAGCAGCAGATGGTGCGGGTCCGTAATATCCAGCGTGGCTGCGTAATCCTGCAATACCGCTTCGGCAGGCGCCATGTAGCTCGTGTGGAACGCGCCGGCGACCGGCAACGGGCGCACCCGAACGCCGGGCGGCGGTTCCGCGGCCAGTTTGGCCAGGTCGGAAAGCGCGCCAGCGGAGACGATCTGCCCTGCGCCGTTGCGGTTGGCCGGCGTGAGCCCGGCGGCTTCGATCGCGGCGACCACCTCGTCCGGGTCGCCGCCGAGCAGCGCGGACATCCCCGTCGGCACGAGCGCGCACGCGGCCGCCATGGCTGCGCCGCGGCGGGCGGCGAACCCGACCGCCGCACGCGGCGCTAGTGCGCCGGCCACGGACGCCGCGGTCAGCTCGCCGACGCTGTGGCCGGCGACCACCGACGCTCCGGCGCTCGCGTCGTCCAGGCCGAGGTGCGGGGCCGCGAGTAGCCCCAGCGCGACGATCAGCGGCTGGGTGACGGCGGTGTCCTTGATCTCGTCGGCGTCGGCGGTGGTGCCGAGTCGCAGCAGGTCCAGGCCGGCGACCTCACTCAGCTCGCCGACGAGCTCCGGTGCGCCGGGCAGGTCCAGCCACGGGGCGAGCATCCCGGGACTCTGTGCCCCCTGTCCAGGAGCGAGCACGGCGATCACGCCCATGACGATTCCCGGTTTGCGCACCCCGTCGCGATGGTGGGACGCACAGCGTTGCGGCCCGGGTTGTTGTAGGAGTCCTACAACGACGCGTGCCAGTGCCCTAGAGAGTTATCGCTGCGGACTGTAGGAGATTAACCAAGTAACAGGACGGCAAAGCTTTCGAGGCTTATGACTCAAGCCGGCCCAGGGCCAGGGCGACCTGGATGGTGAATGCGCCGCGGGGATCGGTGGGTGCCTCGCCACAGACTTCGGTGACGCGGCGCAGCCGGTAGCGGACCGTATTGGCGTGCACGAACAGCGCCCGGGCCGTGGTCTCCAATGCGCCGCCCGCCGCGAGGAAGGCGGTGACCGTGTCGAGCAACACGTCCCCGGCCTTGGACAGCGGCTGGTAGATCTGCGTTACCAGCGCATCGCGAGCGTCGCTGTCGCCGGCAAGTGCGCGTTCCGGCAGTAGTGCGTCGGCACTGACCGGGCGGGGCGCTCCGGGCCACCCGGGCGCCGCGCGCAGCCCGGAGAGCGCGGTCCGGGTCACCTGGCTCGCCTCGGCCACGTCGCTCGCCCGTGGACCTACGACCACCGGCCCGTCACCGAACGACGCGAGGATGCCGGCGGCGGCGGCCAGCGGGTCGTCGATGTTGCCGAGGACCACGACGAGCCGGCCCCCGTGCGTGCCGGCCAGCACGTCGAAACCGAGCCGGCGCACCGCGACGTGCACGGCGGACAACGTCGCATCCGGGTCGTCCTCGGGCGCAGCCCCGACCACAGCGGTGACCGGACCGGACGAGCGCCAGCCCAGTGCGGCCAGTTGGCTCTGCGGCTCCCCGGCAATCGACGCGCCGCGCACCAACCCGTCGATCACCAGCGCCTCGAGCCGCGCGTCCCACGCCCCGCGACTCTCCGCGGCGCTGGCGTAAACGCGGGCACTCGCGAATGCCAGTTCCCGGGTGAACCTCAGCAGTTCCTCGCGCACGTCCGCCTCGGCGTCGGGCTCGACTAGCTTGGGCAACTGCTCCTCGGCAACCTCGATGGCGGTGCGCACCAACTCGACGGTCTGCTGCAACGTGACGGCGCGAGCCATCGCCTGCGGCGCGGCGGCGAACACCTCTCCGGTCAGGCGCAGCACATCGTCCGGCGAGCGCATCCACTCGACGAATGACGCGATACCCGCCTGTGCGACGAGCATGACCCACGAACGCTGATCGGCCGGGAGAGTGCGAAACCAGGGCAGCTCCTCATCCATGCGGGCGACTGCCTGTGTGGCGAGGCCGCCGGCCGCCTGCTCGATACGCCGGATCGTCCGCTCGTCATGCCCAGGCTTCACGGCCGTAACGTTATGCGCCATGCTGCGGGATCCGGTTGCCGACCTGCGGCGTATCGCGTTTCTGCTGGAACGTGCGCGCGAGCCGACGTACCGGGTACGCGCGTTCCGCACCGCTGCCGCCCGGGCCGCCTCGCTGTCCAGAGACGAACTGCTCGAGCGCGCTCTCGCGGAAACACTGCCCGAGCTGCCCGGCATCGGCCCGACCACCGCGCGGTGCATCACGGAGTCGCTGGCCGGCCGGACGCCGGAGTACCTGAGCCGCCTTGAAGCCACGGCCGGGCCGCTTGCCGCCGGCGGGGCCGAGCTGCGGCTCGCGCTGCGGGGCGACTGCCACAGCCACTCGGACTGGTCCGACGGCGGCTCACCGATCCGGGAGATGGCCGAGACAGCGCGTGAGCTGGGCCACGAGTACCTGGTACTTACCGATCACTCGCCCCGGCTGACCGTCGCCCGCGGGCTGAGCGCCGACCGGCTGGAACGCCAGCTAGACGAGGTGGCCGCCCTGAACGAGACGCTGGCGCCGTTCCGAATCCTGACCGGCATCGAGGTCGACATCCTCGACGACGGCGCGCTGGACCAGAAGCCCGACCTGCTGGACCGCCTCGATCTGGTGGTCGCGAGTGTCCACAGTGGACTGCGCATGCCGTCGCACGAGATGACCCCGCGGATGGTCGCCGCGATCGCCAACCCGCAGGTGGACGTGCTCGGCCACTGCACCGGGCGGCTGATCACCGGCGGGCGGGGCCGCCGCCCGGAATCGGAGTTCGACGCCGAGATCGTCTTTGCCGCCTGCGCCCGGTTCGGCGTCGCCGTCGAGGTGAATTCGAGACCGGAGCGGCTCGATCCGCCCAGGCGGCTCCTGCGCCTCGCCGTCGAGGCCGGGTGCCTCGTCGCGATCGACACGGATGCGCACGCCCCTGGGCAGCTCGACTGGCAGGGTTACGGCTGCGAGCGCGCCGCGGAGTGCGAGGTGCCGGTCGAGACCGTCGTCAACACCTGGCCGAGCGAGGCGCTGCTCGCGTGGACGGCCGATCACTCGGTGCGTCCGTGATCGTCATCCGCCGTGGCACGGATCGTGCCCTGACGCACGGTCCTGGGATCACGACCTGGCACTCGTTCTCCTCGGGCGCGCACTACGACGCCACGAACGTCCGCTTCGGCGAGCTCGTCACGTGCGACGAGCACCTTCTCGCGCCGGGCGCCGGCTTCAGCACGCATGTCCATCGCGGACTGGAGATCGTCACGTGTGTGCTGGCCGGGACGCTCGAGCACACCGACTCGCTCGGCGGGCGGGCCACCGTACGCCCAGGTACGGTGGCACACCTGTCGGCAGGATCGGGTGTCGAGCACGCGGAGCGCAACGCCGGCGCCGACGAGCTGCGATTCGTGCAGCTGTGGCTGCTCGGCGACGTCACGGCGGCCCCGGCTTACCGCATCGGGTCGGTCGACGTGCCGGGAGTGACGTTCAATGTCGTGTCGGGGCCGGCCTGTCTGGTCGCGGCCCCATTCGTCCATGCGTTCGTTGCGGGCGGGACGGCAGTGGTCGCCGGGGCGGACCTGGCGGCCGGCGGCGAAGCACGGATCACCGACGAGGCCGTCGACATCGCGGTCGACGGGGAGTTGCTGGTGTGCGCTATGCGGCGTCCGATTCCCGCCTAGCCCCGATCGAGCAAGAATCCCTTGTCTCAGACGAGGAATTCTTGCTCAATCGGAGGAACTACGCGTCGCCGCCTACCGGGCCGGTCCCGGCGGCTGCGACGTCGAGCAGCTGGTACCGCTCCAGGGCTTCGCGTGGCGTCTCGCGCTTGACCTCACCGGTGCGGGCAAGCTGCTCCAGGACGGCGACCACGATCGACTCGGCGTCGACGTGGAAGTAGCGGCGCGCGGCTCCTCGGGTGTCGGCGAAGCCGAAGCCGTCGGTGCCGAGCGACGTGTACTCCCCGGGGACCCAGCGACTGATTTGATCCGGGACGGCGCGCATGAAGTCCGAGACCGCCACGACCGGGCCGGCCGTATCGGCCAGCGCGCTCGTCACGTACGGCACCCGGGGCTCGTCGCCGGTGTTGAGCAGGTTGGCCCGGTCGCACTCGATTGCTTCGCGGCGCAGTTCGTTCCACGACGTGGCGGACCAGACGTCGACGTCGACGTTCCACTCCTCGCCGAGCAGCTGCTGCGCGCGCAGCGCCCACGGCAGCGCCACGCCCGACGCGAGCACCTGGGCGCGCGGCCGCCCCTCGACGCCCGGTGCCGGCGAGTAGCGGTACAGGCCCTTCAGCAGGCCGGCGACGTCGAGGTCGCGAGGCTCCGCGGGCTGGGCCATCGGCTCGTTGTAGACGGTCAGGTAGTAGAAGACATCGCTGTCCGATACCGCCGAGCCGTCCTGCGGCTGGCCGTACATGCGGCGCAGACCGTCGCGGACGATGTGCGCGATCTCGAACGCGAATGCCGGGTCGTACGCGACACATGCCGGGTTCGCCGAGGCGAGCAGCGGCGACTGCCCGTCGGCGTGCTGCAGCCCTTCGCCGGTCAGCGTCGTGCGCCCTGCCGTCGCCCCGAGGACGAAGCCGCGTCCCAGCTGGTCGGCCAGTTGCCAGAACTGGTCGCCGGTCCGCTGGAATCCGAACATGGAGTAGAAGATGTAGAACGGGATCATCGGCTGGGCGTGCGTCGCGTACGACGTGGCAGCCGCGATCAGCGACGCGGTCGAGCCCGCCTCACTGATGCCCTCGTGCAGGACCTGCCCGGTCGTGGACTCCTTGTACGACAGCAGCATGTCGCGGTCGACCGCGTCGTACTGCTGGCCCTGAGGCGAGTAGATCTTCGCGGACGGGAAGATCGAGTCCAGGCCGAACGTGCGCGCCTCGTCCGGAATGATCGGCACGAACCGCTTGCCGATCTCGGGATCCTTCATGAGGTCTTTGAACAGGCGCACGATTGCCATCGTGGTGGCGATCTGCTGCTTGCCCGACCCGGCGCGCAGCTCCGCGTACGCCTTCTCGCCGGGAAGCGGCAGCGGCTTCGAGCGCACCACCCGCTTCGGCAAGAACCCGCCCAGCGCCGCACGGCGTTCCTTCATGTACTGGATCTCGTCGGACTTCTCGCCCGGGTGGTAGTACGGCGGCAGGTCGGCCTCGAGTTCCTTGTCGCTGATCGGCAGATAGAGCCGATCGCGGAAGGCCTTGAGGTCGGCGGTCGTGAGCTTCTTCATCTGGTGCGTGGCGTTGCGGCCCTCGAAGCTGTCGAGCGTCCAGCCCTTGATCGTCTTGGCCAGGATGACGGTGGGCTGGCCGACGTGGTCGCGGGCCGCCTTGAACGCGGCGTACACCTTGCGATAGTCGTGCCCGCCCCGGGACAGGTGCCGCAGGTCGTCGTCGGACAGGTGCTCGACCATCTTGCGCAGCCGCGGGTCGTCGCCGAAGAAGTGCTCCCGGATGTACGCCCCCGACTCGACGCTGTACGTCTGGAACTGCCCGTCCGGGGTCGTGTTCATCTTGTTGACGAGGACGCCGTCGCCGTCGGCGGCAAGGAGCGGGTCCCAGTCACGTCCCCAGACGACCTTGATGACGTTCCAGCCTGCCCCGCGGAAGTACGTCTCGAGTTCCTGGATGATCTTGCCATTGCCGCGGACCGGTCCGTCGAGACGCTGCAGGTTGCAGTTGATGACGAACGTGAGGTTGTCGAGTTCCTCGCGGGCGGCCACTCCGATGGCGCCCAGCGACTCGACCTCGTCCATCTCGCCGTCGCCGAGGAAGGCCCACACGTGCGAGCCGGACGTGTCGGCGATACCGCGGGCGGCAAGGTAGCGGTTGAACCGGGCCTGGTAGATCGCGCTGATCGGGCCGAGGCCCATCGACACCGTCGGGTACTCCCAGAAGTCGGGCATGAGGCGGGGGTGCGGGTAGGACGACAGGCCGAACGGCGCCCGTGACTTCTCCTGGCGGAACCCGTTGAGGTGATTCTCGGTGAGCCGGCCCTCCAGAAACGCGCGGGCGTAGAAGCCGGGCGCGGCGTGGCCCTGGAAGTAGACCTGGTCGCCCATGCCGGTGGCGAGGTCCTTGCCGTGGAAGAAGTGGTTGTTCCCGACCTCGTAGAGGGACGCGGCGCTCGCGTACGTGGCGATGTGCCCACCCACGCCGACCGCCTTATTGGCCCGGGACACCATGATCGCGGCGTTCCACCGGATGTATGCGCGGATACGGCGCTCGATGTCCTCATCGCCCGGGAACCATGGCTCGCGCTCGGGCGGGATGGTGTTGATGTAGTCGGTGCTTCGCAGCGCCGGCACGCCGACTTGACGTTCACGGGCGCGTTCGAGCAGCTTGAGCATGAGGAACCGGGCCCGCTGCCGCCCGCTGGTGTCGATGGCGGCGTCGAGCGACTCGATCCACTCGCGGGTCTCGCTGGGGTCGATGTCGGGGAGTTGGCTGGGTAGGCCGTCGGTGATGATGCTGAAGCGGTCTCGGGTCACGCGCAATGTCCTCCTGGCTTCTCGGGCGAGCGCTCGCCACGTCGCAGGCCCCGCTGTCCGGGGTCACGTTGACTGCGCTGCTCGCTCACCCACCAGTGTCCCCTCTCACACGATGTTGACGGTAGGCAGGTCTGCGGTAGGAATACCCAGACGCTACGGTCTGTGATGGACTTGCGACCCGGCCCGGAACCGCCTGGCCGGCCACATGTGGAGGAGGACCTGGCCGTGAGTACGACCCCCGTGGCAGGGGACGGAGGTGCTACGCCGGGCATCGTGGAGCGGATGGGCTTTGCATCCGGCATGGTCGTGCAGGAACTCGGTTGGGGTTCCGACGTGGACGAGCAGTTCCGCGCGGCAGTCGAGGAGATCACCGGTGAGGAGATGGTCGACGAGGACACGGACGAGGTCGTCGAGATCGTCGTGTTGTGGTTCCGTGACGACGACGGCGACCTGACTGACGTCCTGGTCGACGCGATCGGCCCGCTGGCCGACAACGGGTTCATCTGGTTGCTGACCCCGAAGCGCGGACGCGAGGGTTATGTCGAGCCCTCCGACATCGCCGAGGCGGCGCCCACGGCCGGGCTGTCGCAAACGTCGCTGACCACGATCGGTGCCGATTGGGCAGGCGCGCGACTGGCGCCGCGCAAGGCCCGCAGCGACAGGCGTTAGGAGGCAGCATGCCAATCGAGGTCGGCGCGCTCGCACCGGATTTCACACTCCGCGACCACAACAACGAGGAGGTCACACTTTCGTCGTTTCGCGGCAGGAAGGCCGTGCTTCTGGTCTTCTACCCCCTGGCGTTCACGGGCATCTGCACCGGTGAACTGTGCGCCGTGCGCGACGATCTCTCGACGTTCCAGAACGAGGATGTGCAGGTGATCACGCTCAGCGTCGATTCGCCGTACTCGCACAAGATCTTCGCGGAGCGGGAGGGCTACCAGTTCCCGCTGCTGTCGGACTTCTGGCCGCACGGCGCGGTGGCGCGGCAATATGGCGTGTTCAACGAGACGGCCGGCTTCGCCAATCGCGGGACGTTCCTCATCGACCGCGATGGTGTCGTCCGCTTCGCCGAGATGAACGACCCCGGCCACGGCCGCGACGCCGAGCGCTGGCGCGAGGCGATCAAGGAGGTCATCGGCTAGCCGCGGGGGCTGCGGCTAGCCGCTTCTTCGTCGGCAGGGTCGTTGCCGGCCCTTCTCGGCGCGCCTCGAACAATGCCGGTCCGCCGGCCGGCTCGATTCGCCGGACTAGACCGGCAGAGTCGAGGGTATGCAGCGCGTCGTACACGGCCTGCGCGGACACGCTGCCAAGCTCGGTGCGGGCCGGTGGACGATTGTCTCGACATCGAGATGTTCGCCGGGATTGATCGCGTCGAGCACGGTCCGGCGCTGTCGGGTTATCCGCAACCCGGCCCCACGCAGACGCTCCGTCGCCGTGACCGGCATACATATTGAGGCTAGTCGCAGACTGGAACCGGTCAAGAATAGGTGTGCGAAGATTCGGCTGTGACTCCCGCGTTCCGCTCCGGGTTCTGCTGCTTCGTCGGCCGGCCCAACGCGGGCAAGTCGACGCTCACGAACGCCCTGGTGGGAACCAAGATCGTCATCACCAGCGAGAAGCCGCAGACCACCCGGCGCGCCGTGCGCGGCATCGTCACCAGATCGGATGCGCAGCTCGTCATCGTCGACACGCCCGGCCTGCATCGACCGCGCACCCTGCTCGGCGAGCGGCTCAACGACGTCGTGCGCGCAACGTTGGCCGACGTCGATGTGATCGGCTTCTGCGTCCCGGCCGACCAGCAGGTCGGTCCCGGCGACCGCTTCATCGCGGCCGAGCTCGCGGAGCTCCCCAAGCCCGTGGTTGCGATCGTGACCAAGGCCGACGCCGCGAGCCGCGACCGGCTCGCCGCCCAGCTCACCGCGGTCAGCGGGCTCGGTGAGTTCGCAGAGATCGTGCCGGTGTCGGCGACCACGGGAGAGCAGGTCGGCCTGCTCACCGACCTGCTGGTGGCGCGCCTGCCCGAGGGTCCGCCGCTGTACCCGGACGACGTCGCGACCGACGAGGACGTCGAGGTGCGCATCGCGGAGCTGATCCGTGAGGCGGCACTGGACGGGGTACGCGACGAGTTGCCCCACTCGATCGCCGTCACCGTCGATGAGATCCAGCCGCGGGCCGTGTACGCCACGCTGCACCTGGAACGTCCGAGCCAGAAGGGCATCGTGATCGGGGCGCGAGGGACGCGGCTGAAGCAGATCGGCATCCGGGCACGGCGTGAGATCGAGCAGTTGGTCGGCCACCGCGTCCACCTCGACCTGCACGTTGCCGTGGAGGCCGACTGGCAGCGCGATCCGAAGAAGCTCGACCGTCTCGGGTTCTAGTGATGAGCGCTTGCGCGAAGAGCCCCGCCGCCGCGACGCGGCCGCGCCGAAGGCGCGAGCGGAGCCGCGGATGCACCCGAGCGCAGCGAGCGGTGCAGACGCGGATTCGCGCGGGCGGGTTGGGCTAATGCTCAAGACGTATCGCGCGGTGTTCCGCGAACCCGGCACAGCCGCGTTCTGCGCGGCTGGGTTCGTCATGCGCCTGCCGATCGCGATCTACCCGATCGGCATGGTGCTGTTGATCTCCACGCGCACCGGCCACTACGGGTTCGCCGGACTGCTCAGCGGCTTCTACGTCGCCGCGAACGGCGTAGGCAACCCCGTGCTCGCCAGGCTGGTCGACCGCTACGGGCAGAGCCGGGTGATCCTGCCGGCGTCGGCGCTGCATGTCGCCGGCATCGTCGCAGTATGTGTACTGGCCGAGCTGCACAGTCCACAGTGGACGCTGCTGGCGCCGACGGCCGCGGCCGGTTTCGGCCTGCTGGGCGTCGGCTCGCTGGTCCGGGCGCGCTGGTCGTTCGTGCTCGCCGGCCGCAGCGAGCTCACCACTGCGTACTCCCTCGAATCGACGCTCGACGAGGTGATCTTCACGGTCGGACCGCTGATCGCCACGGTGATCGCGATCCAGGTCAGCCCGGTGCTCGGCCTGCTGCTCGGCGCCAGCCTGGTCAGTATCGGCGCCCTGTGGCTGCAGCCACAGCGCGCAACGGAACCTCCCCCACACCCGGCTGGGGCTCCGCGACACCGCTCGGCGGTGCGATACCCCGGCATGGTGCTCATGACGCTGGCCGCAGTAGGGATGGGCGCCGTATTCGCCAGCGCCGAGGTCACGATGATCGCGTTCTGCGGTCAGCAAGACCAAGCCGGTGCGACCGGCTTGGTGGTGGCGTGCCTCGCATTCGGAAGCGGCGTGGCCGGGTTCTTCTACGGCGCGCGGACCTGGCGAAGTCGCGTCCTGCGCCGATTCCGGGTGCAAGCGCTCGTCTTCGCGGTGCTGCCGTGGCTGTTCCTGGCGGCGGTGAACGTCCCGACGCTGGCGGTGTGTGCCTTCGTTGTGGGGCTGGGCATCGCTCCGCTGCTGATCACCTCGTTCGGGCTGATCGCGGAGATCGTCCCGTCGACTGCGCTCACCGAGGGGATGGCCTGGCTGACCACCGGGCTAAGCATCGGCTACGGCGTCGCATCGGCGGCGGTGGGCCGGATCGCCGACGCACACGGCGCTCGGCCGGCGTTCAGTGTGACGATCGCGTCCGGCGTGCTGGTCGGGATACTGGGTCTGGCGCTCTACCGCCGGATCGCCGCGCCGCAGGATTCCGCCGAGGTCGGCGCAGCTGTCCGCATGTGATGGCACCATCAAGGCGTGCCGCTGTACCGGGACGAGGCGGTCGTGCTGCGCGTGCACAAGCTCGGCGAGGCCGACCGCATCGTCACCATGCTCACTCGCCGACATGGGAAGGTGCGCGCGGTGGGCAAGGGGGTGCGCCGCACGTCGTCACGCTTCGGGGCGCGGCTCGAGCCGGGTAGCCACATCGACGTCCAGCTGCACTCACGCCATTCGGACGGGTCGCAAGCTCCCCTCGGTGGCAGAACGCTCGACATCGTCACGCAGACCGAATCTCTCGGCGCATACGGGGCGTCCCTCGCCGGCGACTACTCCCGGTGGACTGCCGCGTCGGCGATCTGCGAGACCACCGACAAGCTCACCGACGAGGGCGAGCCGGCGCAGCGGCTGTACCTGCTCGTGGTCGGCGCGCTGCGGGCCCTGGTCGCCCGCGAGCACGAGGGCGGCCTGGTGCTCGATGCCTTCCTGATCCGGGCGATGGCGGGCGCCGGCTGGGAGCCGGCGCTTGACGGATGCGCCAAGTGCTCGGCGCCCGGGCCGCATGCGGCGTTCAACGTCGCCGCCGGGGGAGTGGTCTGCGACGGCTGCCGGCCGCCCGGGTCGACACGTCCGGACCGCGAAACGATCGCTCTCATGTCGGCGCTGCTTTCGGGCGACTGGGCACGTGCGGACGCCAGCCTCGCCGGCCCGCGTCGCGAGGCCAGTGGGCTCATCGCCGCCCACCTCCAGTGGCATCTGGAACGACAGCTGCGCTCGCTGCCCCTCGTCGACCGCGCATTCTGACGCGGCAGATACCGTGGCCGGGTGACGTCGCGCTGGCCTGACCCGCCGCCGCACCCGTCCGGAGCGAAGCCGCCGCACATCCCGCGCGAATTCGTGCCGAAGCACGTCGCGATCGTCATGGACGGCAACGGACGATGGGCGCACGAGCGTGGCCTGCCCCGCACCGAGGGGCACCGGGCCGGCGAGGCGGCGCTGATGGATGTGCTCTACGGGGCGATGCAGCTGGGCATATCGACCGTGTCGGCTTACGCGTTCTCCACGGAGAACTGGCGGCGCACGCCCGAAGAGGTCCGCTTCCTCATGGGCTTCAACAAGGATGTCATCCGGCGCCGGCGCGACGAGCTGGCCGGCGCCGGGGTGCGCATCCGCTGGGCCGGACGCCGGCCGCGGCTGTGGCGCAGCGTCATCGACCAGCTGGAGGACGCCGAGCAGTACACCCGCGACAACGACCGGCTCACCCTGCAGTTCTGCGTCAACTACGGCGGGCGCGCCGAGATCGTCGACGCCACCCGGGCGATCGCCCGCCAGGCTGCCGCGGGCCAGCTCAATCCGGCCAAGATCGACGAGCGCACCATCGCGGCCAACCTGGACGAACCCGGACTGCCTGACGTCGACCTGTTCATCCGGACCTCGGGTGAGCAACGCACGTCGAACTTCCTGCTGTGGCAGTCGGCCTACGCGGAACTCGTTTTCGTGGACACGCCGTGGCCGGACTTCGATCGGCGGCACCTGTGGCAGGCGTGCCTGGTGTATGCCTCGCGAGACCGCCGGTTCGGAGCCGCGGGCCCGGTGGACATGGCGGATCTGGGTTCCTAGGGCCGATACCCTGGTGATTCACTCACCTAACAGCTCTGGAGCACCTGTGCCCACCGATCGCAACGACGCAGTCGTCAACCTCGCCAAGCGGCGCGGCTTTGTCTACCCGTCCAGCGAGATCTACGGCGGATCACGGTCGGCCTGGGACTACGGCCCGTTGGGCGTCGAGCTGAAGGAGAACATCCGCCGCCAGTGGTGGCGGGCGATGGTGATCAGCCGCGACGACATCGTCGGCCTGGACTCCGCGGTGATCCTGGCCACGGACGTGTGGAAGGCATCCGGGCACCTGGAGCAGTTCGTCGACCCGCTGACCGAGTGCAAGGTGTGCCACAACCGCTTCCGCGCCGACCAGCTCGAGGAGGCGTACGAGGCCAAGCACGGTCACCCTCCGACGAGTCTCGCCGACGTCAACTGCCCGCACTGCGGCGCGAAGGGCCAGTTCACCGAGCCACGGATGTTCAACGGGCTGCTGAAGACCTACCTCGGCTCGGTCGAGGACGACGAGTCGCTGCACTACCTGCGGCCGGAGACCGCCCAGGGCATCTTCGTCAACTTCCTCAACGTCATGACCACGGCGCGCAAGAAGCCACCGTTCGGCATCGCGCAGACCGGCAAGAGTTTCCGCAACGAGATCACGCCCGGCAACTTCATCTTCCGAACCCGCGAGTTCGAGCAGATGGAGATGGAGTACTTCGTCGAGCCGGGCAGCGACGAGCAGTGGCACGAGTACTGGCTGCAGGAGCGGTGGAACTGGTACATCGATCTGGGCATCGACCCGGCGAACCTGCGCTACTTCGAGCATCCGAAGGAGAAGCTCTCGCACTACTCGAAGCGCACCGTCGACATCGAGTACCGGTTCCGCTTCGGCGGCACCGAGTTCGCCGAACTCGAGGGCGTCGCCAACCGCACCGACTTCGACCTGACCACACACGCGAAGCACTCAGGTGTCGACCTCACGTACTTCGACGCCGAGAAGGGTGAGCGGTGGACGCCGTATGTCATCGAGCCGGCTGCGGGTCTCACTCGCGCCGTCCTGGCGTTCCTGCTCGATGCGTATGCCGAGGACGAGGCGCCCACCGCGCAGGGCAAGCTGGAGCGGCGCACCGTGTTGCGGCTGGACAAGCGGCTCGCCCCCGTCAAGGTCGCGGTGCTGCCGCTGTCGCGCAACCCCGACCTTTCGCCGAAGGCTCGCTCAGTGGCGGATGTGCTCCGGCGATCTTGGAACGTGGAATTCGACGATGCCCAGGCGATCGGCCGGCGCTATCGGCGCCAGGACGAGATCGGCACGCCGTACTGCGTGACCGTCGACTTCGACACCGTCGACGACGACGCCGTGACCGTGCGCGATCGCGACTCCATGCAGCAGGAGCGGATTGCGATCGACCAGGTCGAGGCCTACCTGGCGGCGCGCCTCACCGGGTGCTAACGGCGATGAGCGCTCGCGCGAAGAGCCCCGCCGCCGCGACGCGGCCCGCGCCGCAAGGCGCGGAGCGGAGCCGGGGATGCGCCCGAGCGGAGCGAGTGGCGCAGACACGGATACGCGCGGGCGGGACCAGTCCGTGATTCGCCTGTCCGACAAGGTGATCGCCGACCCACCGGTGGTGCTGGCGCCGATGGCCGGCATCACCAACGTGGCGTTCCGCCGGCTGTGCCGAGAGTATGGCGCGGGTTTGTACATCAGCGAGATGATCACGTCCCGGGCGCTGGTCGAGCGCAATCCCAAGACGATGCGGCTGATCCGGTTCGCGCCGGACGAGCGTCCGCGCAGCCTGCAGCTCTACGGCGTCGACCCAGCGGTGGTCGGTGCCGCTGTCCGGGTGATCGTGCGGGACGATCTGGCCGATCACGTCGACCTCAACTTCGGCTGCCCGGTGCCCAAGGTGACCCGCAAGGGCGGCGGGGCGGCACTGCCGTGGCGGATGGGGCTGTTCGCCGAGATCGTAACGGCGGCGGTACGCGCTGCGGCCGGCGCCGTCCCGGTGACGGTGAAGATGCGTCTCGGCATCGACCGCGACCACCTCACCTACCGCGAGGCGGGCCTGCGCGCGCAGGACGCCGGCGCCGGCTATGTCGCGCTGCACGGGCGGACCGCCGCTGACTTCTACGCCGGCGATGCGGACTGGGGGGCGATCGCGGAGCTGGCCGAGCTGCTCGACGTCCCGGTGCTCGGCAACGGCGACATCTGGGAAGCGGAGGACGCGCTGCGCATGATGCGCGGGACCGGCTGCGCCGGCGTGGTGATCGGCCGGGGTTGCCTGGGCCGCCCGTGGCTGTTCGCTGACCTGGCCGCGGCGTTCGCCGGGCGGTCCGAACGCCGGATGCCGACGCTCGGTGAGGTGGCGGGTGCGATGCGACGGCACGCCGAGCTGCTGGCGGAGTGGGCGGGCGAAGATGTCGGCTTGCGCGACTTCCGCAAGCACGTCGCCTGGTATCTGAAGGGCTTCGCCGTCGGCTCGGAGCTGCGGGGGGCGCTGGCCGGCGTCAGCAGCCTCGGTGGCTTGGACGACCTGCTCGGCAAGCTGGACGCTGATCAGCCGTTCCCGCGCGAGGTGCTGGGTCGTCCGCGCGGGCGCACCAGCGGCCGCAGCGGCGTCGCGCTCCCGGATGGTTGGCTCGCGTCGCGGAACGAGTGCGCTGTGCCGGAAGGCGCCGAGTTGCCGCACTCCGGCGGCTGAGTCCTTGTCAGACGGTTCGTCCATAGTCGAGGCGTGGCCTCCGGGCGGCTGAGCGCGGCGCAAGGTACTGCTCTCTACGTCGGTGCCGTACTGGGCACCGGTGTCGTCGCCTTACCCGCGCTTGCCGCGAAGGCGGCCGGGCCGGCGTCGCTGATCGCCTGGGCCGGCCTGGTCGTGCTGTCCGTACCGCTGGCCGCGACGTTTGCCGCCCTGGGCTCGCGCTATCCGGACTCCGGGGGCGTCTCGACGTATGCCCGGCGGGCATTCGGCGAGCTGGCGGGCGTGGTCGTCGGCTGGTGCTTCTACTTCGCCGTGCCGGTGGGCGCGCCGGCGGCGGCGCTGTTCGGTGGCGCGTATGTGTCGGCGGCGACGGGCGGCGGCTCGACGACGATGACGGTCACCGCGGCGGCGTTGCTGCTCGCGGTCGCGGCGATGAACGCCGCTGGGCTTTCGGTCAGTGCCCGCGCCCAGCTGGTGTTGGCCGGGGTGCTGCTGGCGCTTCTCGTCAGCTCCGTGGCGCTGTCGCTGCCGGATGCACGTGCCGGGAATCTGCACCCGTTCGCCCCGCACGGGTGGCTCGCGGTCGGGTCGGCCGGGGCACTGCTGGTCTGGAGCTTCGCCGGCTGGGAGGCGATTACTCACCTGGCCGCGGAGTTCCGGCGCCCGGCTCGGGATCTGCCGCGGGCAACGGGCGCCGCCGTTGTGGTGGTGGGTGCGCTCTACCTGGGTGTGGCGTTCGCGACCGTCGCCGTGCTCGGCCGTTCCGCCGACGACTCAGCGGCCCCGCTCGGCGACCTGATGGCCCGCGGGCTCGGTGGCCCGGCTCGCGTGCTCGCTGCCGTAGTGGCGGTGCTGCTGACGATGGGCACCATGAACGCGTACTTCGCCGGGGCGGCCAAGCTCGGTGCCGCGCTCGGGCGTGACGGTGCCCTGCCGGCGTGGCTGGCGCATGGCAGCGTGGCCGGAGAAGTGCCGCGCCGCAGTCTCGGCCTGCTCTCGGTCCTGGCGTTCCTCGCGCTGGCTGTGGTCACGGCAACAGACGTGAGCGTCCGGCCACTCGTGTTGCTCACCACGGCGCTGCTGGTAGCGGTGTACGCGGTCGGCGTCGCGGCCGCGGTCCGGCTGCTGCCCCTGCACACCCGAGCCGGCGTGGCGGCCCTCGCCGCGCTGGCAGCCGTGGGCTTACTGCTCGCGATGTCCGGCCCGTACCTGGCCTTGCCGTTGCTGCTCGCCGTCGCGGCCGCGATCTATGTCCGCCGGCGGCAGCGTTCGGCGCCCGGCGTGGCGCGCGAATTCGCCCAGGTGGGCAAGCCGGAGGCATGCGGCGGCGCCCTGCTCGAATGACCGGGACCAACGCCCATAACACCCCGCGAGGCGGTGTCCTACCCTCATGGCACGCGACGTCGAGTGGGATGGGTGCGCTGATGAAGTACGTCTACGACTTCTCCGAAGGCAATAAGGACCTCAAGGACCTGCTCGGGGGCAAGGGCGCGAACCTTGCCGAGATGACGAACCTTGGGTTGCCGGTGCCGCCGGGCTTCACGATCACGACGGAGGCCTGCCAGGCCTACCTCAGGAGCGGTCGTGAGCCGGACGGTCTTGCCGAACAGGTGGCCGAGCGACTGACGGTGCTGGAGCAGCGGATGGGCAAGCACCTGGGCCAGTCCGACGACCCACTGCTGGTCTCCGTCCGCTCGGGCGCCAAGTTCTCGATGCCGGGGATGATGGAGACCGTCCTGAACATCGGCCTCTCCGATCAGTCGGTGCGCGGCCTGGCGGCGCAGTCCGGCAACGAGCGGTTCGCTTTCGACTCGTACCGGCGGCTGATCCAGATGTTCGGCAAGACGGTGCTGGGCATCGACGGCGAGTACTTCGAAGACGCGCTGGACGCGGCCAAGCACGCCAAGGGGACCACCAGCGACCTGGACCTCGACGCCGGGGATCTGCGCAAGCTCGTCGAGACCTTCAAGGACGTCGTGGTCGAGCGCGCCGGACGGCAGTTCCCGCAGGACCCGCGCGAGCAGCTCGACCTCGCCATCCGTGCCGTCTTCGAGTCGTGGAACACGCCGCGCGCGGTCATCTACCGCCGGCAGGAGCGCATTCCGTCCGACCTGGGCACTGCGGTCAACGTCGTGGCGATGGTGTTCGGCAACCTCGACGCGAACTCCGGAACCGGCGTCGCATTCACCCGCGACCCGGCCACGGGTGCGAAGGGCGTCTACGGCGACTACCTCCAGAACGCCCAGGGCGAGGACGTCGTGGCCGGCATCCGCAACACAGTGCCGCTCGCGGAGCTGGAGAAGATCGACAAGCGGTCCTACGACGAGCTGCTGAAGATCATGCAGACGTTGGAGGAGCACTACCGGGATCTGTGCGATATCGAGTTCACCATCGAGCGCGGCAAGCTGTGGATGCTGCAGACGCGCGTGGGCAAGCGCACGGCCGAGGCGGCGTTCCGCATCGCTACCCAGCTGGTCGATCAGGGTCTGATCGACATGGACGAGGCCATCCAACGCGTCACAGGTGCGCAGCTGGCTCAGCTGATGTTCCCGCGCTTCCAGGCGTCGACATCCCGGCAGAAGATCGCCAGCGGGATCGCCGCCTCACCCGGCGCAGCGGTCGGCAAGGCCGTTTTCGACTCCTACACCGCGGTGAAGTGGTCGCGATCGGGCGAGCAGGTCATCCTGGTCCGCCGTGAGACGAACCCCGACGACTTGGACGGCATGATCGCCGCCCGAGGAATCCTCACGTCCCGCGGCGGCAAGACGTCGCACGCCGCAGTGGTGGCCCGCGGCATGGGCAAGACGTGCGTGTGCGGCGTGGAGGCTCTCGACGTCGATACCAAGCAGCGCATGTTCCGCGCGCCCGGTGGTGTCGAGGTGCAGGAGGGCGACGTGATCTCCATCGACGGCACCAGCGGCGCGGTGTACCTCGGCGAAGTCCCGGTCGTCGACTCGCCGGTGGTCCGCTACTTCGAAACCGGGACCAACCCCGAGGGCGACGAACTGGTGTCCGCTGTCGATCGAATCATGCGCCACGCCGATGGCACCCGGCGGATGGCCGTGCGAGCGAACGCCGACACCCCCGATGATGCCGAGCGGGCTCGCCGCTTCGGCGCGCAGGGCATCGGGCTGTGCCGCACCGAGCACATGTTCCTCGGCGACCGGCGGCAACTCGTCGAGCGGCTGATCCTGGCCGACACCGACGATGAGCGTGAGGCCGCCCTCGCCGCGCTGCTCCCCCTGCAACGGGCGGATTTCGTCGGCCTCTTCGAAGCGATGGACGGGCTTCCCGTCACGATCCGGTTGCTCGACCCGCCGCTGCACGAGTTCTTGCCGGACATCACCGAGCTGTCCGTGCGCGTTGCTGTCGCTGAGTCGCGGGGCGAACAGCGCGAGGGCGACCTGCGGCTGTTGCAGGCGGTGCGCCGGCAGCACGAGCAGAATCCCATGCTCGGCCTGCGTGGGGTGCGCCTCGGCGTCGTCATCCCGGGGCTGTTCGCCATGCAGGCCCGCGCCATCCTCGAGGCAGCCGGGCAGCGGATCAGGGCCGGCGGCGTGCCCCGCGTCGAGATCATGGTGCCGCTCGTCGGTGCGGCGCAGGAGCTCGAGACCGTCAAACAGGACATCATTCAGGTCGCCCGCGAGGTCCGGGCCGAGATGGGCGTCTCCCTGGAGTTCCTGGTCGGCACGATGATCGAGCTGCCGCGGGCAGCGCTGACGGCAGAGCACATCGCCGAGTACGCCGAGTTCTTCTCGTTCGGCACGAACGACCTGACCCAGATGACATGGGGGTTCTCGCGAGACGA
This sequence comes from Jatrophihabitantaceae bacterium, assembly GCA_035263725.1. Lineage (GTDB taxonomy): Bacteria > Actinomycetota > Actinomycetes > Mycobacteriales > Jatrophihabitantaceae > DASXRA01. The sequence continues at coordinate 73,098 of DATFRC010000054.1, forward strand.
CGTCGAGGGCGCATTCTTCTCCGCCTATCTGGAGAAGGGGATCTTCGGTGTCAGCCCGTTCGAGACGATCGATCGGCACGGCGTCGGCGAACTGGTAAAGATCGCCGTCCAGCGGGGTCGCTCGACCCGGCCAGGTCTCAAGCTGGGTGTCTGCGGCGAACACGGCGGCGATCCGGACTCGGTGCACTTCTTCGAGGAGGCCGACCTGGACTACGTGTCGTGCTCGCCTTTCCGGCTGCCGGTCGCCCGGCTCGAGGCGGGACGTGCGGTCCACGACCGGGCCGGCGCCGCCTGAGCTGACTGCGCGGGAGGGTCCGTGCTCATACCTCGGCCCGTGCTGGACGGCATCGTCGAGGGACGCGTCACGTTGGCGTTCCGCCGCTGGGACCGGCCGCACGCCAAGCCAGGCGCGCTGCACCGTACGCCGGTGGGGCTTATCGCGATCGACGCGGTGGACGTGGTGCGCCTGGACAGCATCACCGCCGCGCAGGCCCGGGCCGCGGGCGCGGACAGCCGCGCCGAACTGCTGCGGTTCCTCCGCGGTCGTGCCGGGCGGGTGTATCGGATGCAGCTGCGCTACGCCGGCGCCGACCCGCGCATTGCGCTGCGCGCCGACGCCGCGCTCAGCGACGCGGACCTTGCAGCCATCCACGCTCGGCTCGGCAGGCTCGACCAGGCCGGCCGGCAAGGCCCGTGGACGCGCGACGTCCTCGAGCTGATAGCGGCCAACCCCGCGCGGCGCGCGCCAGATCTCGCCGCGATCCGCGGCCTGCCCACCCGGCCGTTCAAGACGGACGTCCGCAAACTGAAGGAGCTGGGCCTCACCGAGAGTCTCGACGTCGGCTACCGGATCTCCCCACGGGGGCGCGCCTACCTCGATCGCACGGCCGATACCGGCGTCACGCCGGCGTGAGGACCCGGGCCGGCCCAATCGGTAGGCTCGATTATGTGTTGCGTCGCCGGCTCCGATCGCTCGCGGAGGCGGTGTCGCGGCCGACCGGGCGCGCATCGTCGCTCATGGTCATCCCCAACACGCCGTTGTTGCAGCAGGTGCTCGACGAGTACGGGCTCAAGCACACGATCGACCAGGACGGCGACCTCCAGGTGCCGTGGGAGAAGTGCCAGTTGTACTTCTTTCAGTACGGCGAGCAGAACGAGGTGTTGCAGCTTCGGCTGTACCTGACCCGCCGCTTTCCGGTCGAGACGCGGCCCGCGATCGCCCTCGCCCTCGACGACTGGAACCGGACGAAGCTGTTCCCCAAGGCGTATACCGTGCTTCCGGACGACGGGATGGTCGGCATCTGTGCCGAGCAGGTCCACGACTTTCACGTCGGCGCGACTCGTGACCAGATCCACCACACCGTCGGCGCCTGGATCGAGACCCTGCTGCGCTTCGCTAATTGGGTGGACGAGCAGTTCGAGCAGGATTAGGCGTGTCTCCTTACGACGATGCGGCGCAGGCCCGGCGCATCCCGGAACCGCCGAAACGCGCCGGCGCGCCCGTCATCCGTAGCGAGTTCGCCCGCGACCGTGCCCGCGTGCTGCACTCGTATGCGTTCCGCCGCCTGGCCGACAAGACCCAGGTCGTCGTGCCCGGGGAGGACGACTTCCCGCGCACCCGGCTCACCCATTCACTCGAGGTGGCGCAGATCGGCCGCGAGATCGGCGCCGCCCTCGGTTGCGACCCCGACATCGTCGACGCCGCGGGGCTGGCCCATGACCTCGGGCACCCGCCGTTCGGGCACAACGGTGAAGACGCGCTGGACGCGGTGGCTGCCGAGTGCGGTGGCTTCGAAGGCAATGCGCAGACGTTGCGCATCCTCACCCGGCTCGAAGCCAAGGTCGTCGCACCGGACGGCGTGCCGGCGGGGCTCAACCTGACCAGGGCCACGCTCGACGCGGCGTGCAAGTACCCATGGCCACGGCGAGACGACATCCGCAAATTCGGCGTGTACGGCTCGGACCTGGACGCCTTCGCGTGGCTACGCGCCGGCGCGCCGCCTGCGCAGCGTTGTCTCGAGGCAGAGATGATGGACTGGGCCGACGACGTCGCCTACTCCGTGCATGACGTGGAGGACGGCGTGTACGGGGGACACATCAAGTTGTCCACCGTGGACGACACGGAGCGGGCCGGACTCTGCGAGGTGGCCGCCGAGCTGTACTCGCCGCTGCCCCTCGCGGTGCTGGCGCCGGTGCTGGACGGATTGCTCGCGCTGCCCGCGCTGCGCGACCTGGCCCGCTACGACGGCTCCTACGCAGCGCAGGCCGCCGCCAAGCGGGCGACGAGCGAGCTCACCGGTCGCTTCGCCGGGGCGGCGGTGCTCGCGACGCGGGACGCATACGGACCGGCGCCCCTCGCCCGATACGACGCGGAGCTCCTGGTCCCCGAGTCGATCGCCGCCGAGTGCGCCTTGCTCAAGGCGGTGGCGGCGCGTTATGTCATGCGCCGCGCGGGCGCCGCGGAGCGGCAGGCTGACCAGCGGCGGTTGCTCACCGAACTCGTCGCCGCCGTCCGCGACGGCGCCCCGGCAACGCTCGACGCGCCAGCCGCCGCTTCCTGGCACGAGGCCACCGACGACGCTGCTCGGCTGCGAGTCGTCATCGATCAGGTGGCGCAGCTGACAGACTCTTCCGCCTACGCCTGGCATGCCCGGCTCGTACGGCCGACCCGATCACCTGCGTCCTAGTCGGCCTGCCGGGGCACAAAACCCGATGAGGCTGTCGGGCGCGGACGTTAACCTCGCAGTCATGTCCGACATGCCGCTGATCCATGCCCGCGGCCTGACCAAGGCGTACGGATCGGTGCAGGCAGTTCGGGGCATCGACTTGGACGTGTGGCGCGGTGAGGCGTTCGGCTTTCTGGGCCCGAACGGTGCTGGCAAGTCGTCGACCATGCGCATGGTGGGTGCTGTGTCGCCACCGAGCGGCGGTGAACTGCGCATCTTCGGGCTCGACCCAGCGGTGGACGGCCCACGCATCCGCGGCCGGCTCGGCGTATGCCCGCAGGACGACACCCTCGATCCGGAGCTGTCGACACTGGAGAATCTGCTGATCTACGGCCGCTACTTCGGCCTCAGCCGGGCAACATGCCATGCCAGGGCCACCGAGCTGCTCGACTTCGTCGCGCTGAGCGACCGCGCCGACGAGAAGGTCGAGAACCTCTCCGGCGGCATGAAGCGGCGGCTGACCATCGCCCGGTCGCTGATCAACGAGCCCGATTTGCTGCTCCTTGACGAGCCGACCACCGGCCTCGACCCACAGGCCCGGCACCTGCTGTGGGACAAGCTGTTCCGGCTGCGGCAGGCGGGCGTGACGCTCGTGCTGACGACCCACTACATGGACGAGGCCGAGCAGCTGTGTAACAGGCTGGTCGTCATCGACGGCGGCCTGATCGTCGCAGAGGGATCGCCGACCGAGCTGATCCGGCAGTATTCGACCCGCGAGGTCACCGAACTCCGTTTCAGTCCGGACGACGATCAGGAGGCACTCGCCGACAAAGTCGCCGATCTGGCGCAGCGGGTCGAGGCGCTGCCGGACCGGCTGTTGCTCTACACCGACGACGGCGAGGCGGCCGCTGTCGCGGCGCACGATCGCGGCCTTACGCCCGCCAGTGTGCTGGTGCGGCGGTCCACGCTGGAGGATGTGTTCCTGCGGCTGACGGGGCGGAGCCTCGTTGACTAGCGCGCTGGCGCGCCAGTACGACTATTGGGCGACGGCCTACCGCCGCACGTGGAAAGGCAGCGTCATCTCCAGCTTCTTGATGCCGCTGCTCTATCTCGCCGCGATGGGGGTGGGCCTGGGCCGGTTCGTCGACCGCAGCACCGGAGCCAGTGCGCTCGGCGGCGTCTCGTACCTGGCTTATATCGCCCCCGGGCTGCTCGCCGCGACGGCGATGCAGACAGCGGTCGGCGAGTCGACCTACCCAGTCATGGGCAAGATCAAGTGGAACTTCGTCTTCCATGCCATGGCCGCGACCCCGTTGCGGATAAAGGACATTGTCGCGGGCCAGCTCGGCTTCATCGCGTTCCGGGTCACGACGACGTGCACGGTGTTCCTCGGCGTGATCGCGGCCTTCGGCGCGATCCACTCACCGCTTGGCGTGCTGTGCGTTCTCGTCGCACCGATGGTCGGGCTCGCATTCGGCGCGCCGGTCTTCGCGATCGCGTCCCGGCTGGAGAGCGACGCTGGGTTCGCGATGATCTTCCGCTTCGGCGTCATCCCGATGTTCCTGTTCTCGGGCGCCTTCTTCCCGGTGACGCAGCTGCCTGACGGCATCGAATGGCTGGCATACGTCACGCCGCTGTGGCACGGCGTCATGATGTGCCGCGATCTCAGCCTCGGCGTGGCGTCCCTCTGGCCGACACTCGGCCATGCGGCATACCTGCTGGTATGGATCGGCGCCGGGACATGGTTGACGGTGCGCGGCTTGAGTCGGCGGCTGGTGCGATGACGTCGACGAGCCTGGCCCTGCGCATCACGCCGCTGCCCCCCGTCCGCTCCGCCGGTTGGCGGATGATCGAGCGCAACTTCCTGGCCTACCGGCGCGCCTGGATCTTCTTCGTATCGGGATTCTTCGAGCCGGTGTTCTATCTGCTGTCGATCGGTATCGGCGTTGGCAAGCTTGTCGGGGACTTCACTCTTGCCGACGGCACCGTCGTCACCTATGCACAGTTCGTCGCGCCGGCGATGCTCGCCACCTCGGCTATGAATGGAGCGATCTTCGACGCGACATTCAACATCTACTTCAAAATGAAGTACCTGCACCTCTACGACGCGGTGCTGGCCACGCCGATGCGGCCGTGGGATGTCGCCACGGGTGAGGTGGGCTGGGCATTGCTGCGTGGAGCGTCGTATTCGCTGGTCTTCCTTGTCGTTATGTCTGTGCTGGGTCTGGTCGTGTCGTGGTGGGCGCTGCTGGCGTTCCCGGTCGCCATTCTCATCGGCTTCGCGTTCGCCGCGGCCGGCATGGCGTGCACGACCTGGATGCGGTCCTGGCAGGACTTCGAGTTCATCCAGTTGGCGATCTTGCCGATGTTCCTGTTCTCGGCGACGTTCTACCCGCTGTCGGTCTACCCCGAGGTCATCCAGTGGCTGGTGCGCGTCACGCCGCTGTACCAGGGAGTCAACCTGCTGCGCGGCCTGATCCTCGGCAGCCTCAGCTGGTCGATGCTCGCGTCGCTGGCCTACCTGCTCGTGCTCGGCGTCGTCGGCATGTACCTCGCCTCACGTCGCCTCGGGCTGCTGCTGCTGAAGTGACTCGTCCGCTCGGCGGCCTACACTCTGGTCCGTGGCGGGGCGTATCCGGGACGAGGACGTCGCCGCGGTCCGCGAGAAGTCGCCCATCGCCGACGTGATCGGTGAGCACGTGCAGCTGCGCAACGCCGGCGGGGGAAACCTCAAGGGGCTGTGCCCGTTCCACGACGAGAAGTCGCCGTCGCTCTCGGTGTCGCCGGCCAAAGGCCTGTTCCACTGCTTCGGCTGCGGCGCCGGCGGGGACGTGATCCGGTTCGTCGAGCGCATCGAGAACCTGAGCTTCACCGAGGCGGCCGAGTGGCTCGCCGCCCGGGCGGGCATTCAGCTGCGTTACCTAGAGAGTGGCCCGGGCCCGGTGCGGCAACCGGGGCAGCGAGCCCGGCTGATCGAGGCGCACCGGGTGGCCGCCGAGTTCTACGTCGGGCAACTGAGCAACGCCGAGGCGCGCCCGGCTCGGGAATACCTCATCGAGCGGGGCTTCGACGACGATGTCGCGACGCGCTACGGCTGCGGCTATGCGCCCTCCGGGTGGGACTCGCTTACGAAGCACCTGCTGGCGCGGCGGTTCACCCCGGCCGAGCTGACCACGGCCGGCCTATCCCGGCAGTCCACGCGCGGCTCGCTCATCGACCGCTTCCACCGCCGCCTGCTCTGGCCGATCCGCGACGTCAGCGGGGACGTCGTCGGTTTCGGTGCTCGCCGCCTGTTCGACGACGACCCGGTCGACGCCAAGTACCTCAATACTCCGGAGTCGCCCATCTACAAGAAGAGCCAGCTGCTCTATGGGGTCGACCTCGCCAAGCGCGAGATCGCCCGCCAGCACCGTGCCGTGGTGGTCGAGGGCTACACGGACGTGATGGCCTGTCACCTCGCCGGTGTGACGACGGCGGTGGCCACCTGCGGCACGGCGTTCGGCACCGAGCACGTCGCGATCCTGCGCCGCCTGCTCATGGATTCCGACGCGTTCACCGGCGAGGTGATCTTCACCTTCGACGGAGATGCCGCGGGCCTGAAGGCGGCCGAGCGAGCATTCGGCGAGGACCAGAAGTTCATGGCGCAGACATTCGTCGCCATCGAGCCGAACGGTCTCGACCCTTGCGAGCTGCGGCAGAAGGCCGGTGACACCGCGGTGAGCGATCTGGTGGCGCGCCGGGTGCCACTCGTCGAGTTCGTGCTGCGCTCCACCGTGAACCGCTTTGACCTCGACACCGCAGAGGGACGCTCCGCAGCACTTGATCGCGGCGTGCCCATCGTCGCCCGGATCAAGGACCGCGGCCTGCTCGAGCAGTACTCGCAACTGCTGGCCCGGATGGTGGGTGTCGCCGACCCGGACCGCGTACTTGCCCGGGTGCGCGGAGTCATCCGGTCCGGCGGGCGCCCCGAGCCGCCACCGCGCCGTGCCGCGCCGCCCCCGGTCGACGAGGCCGTCGCCTCGGTCGAGCGCGAGGTGCTCAAGGTTGCGATGCAGCTGCCGGCCGTGGCCGGTCCGGCGTTCGACGCGCTGCCAGACGCCGCATTCGTGGTACCCGTGCACGTCACACTGCGCCAGGGCATCACCGCGGCCGGTGGGACGGCGAGCGCGGTCAGCGGGCCGGCGTGGGCCGGGGCCGTGGAGGACCAGCTGCCCGACCTCGAGGCGCGCAGCCTCGTGCATGCCCTGGCGGTCGAGCCGCTGCACAGTAACCTGCCGCCCGAGCGATACGCCGACGTCGTGCTGGCGCGACTTCAGGAGATCCTGGTGTCCCGGCAGGTGGCCGCGCTCAAGTCGCGGGTGCAGCGCATCAACCCGGAAGACGAGCCGGAGGAGCACGCCCGGCTGTCCGGGGAGCTGTTCGCTCTGGAGATGCACCGGATAAGGCTGCGCGAGCGGGCTAGCGGCGGCGAATGATCTTTCGACGGCGGGAACGCCCGCCGGGTGACCTCGTCGCAGAGCTGGATCGCGACGAGCGCATCGTGTCGTGGGCGGACACGGACGACGCTGTCGTCGCGGCCAGCAACCGCGGATTGTGGATACCGGCGTACCGGCGCATCGGGTGGGAACTCGTCGACAAGGCGGTGTGGCGGGACGGTGTGCTGACCGTGACGGAAGCCGAGCTCGTCGACGATCTGCTGCTGCAGGATCTCCCTTCGATTTATTTGCGGCTCACCGTGCCGCGCGACCTGCCGCCGACGGTCCGCCGTCGGGTGGAAGCGAGCGTTGTCCGCTCGGAAGTGCTACCTGTTGCCGGGGGAGCGGCACGGTTCGTCGCCCGCCGGGTGCCCGGCCGCGACGGTGTCCGCTGGTGGGCCCGCCTGGAGCCCGGCACCCGCGACTCAGAGGCGACGCGGACCTCGGTACGCAGCCGCCGCGACCAACTTATGGCGCAGTGGGCGGACGCTCAGCCGCGGTAGCCGTCGCTCGCGGCCGGCTGGCCTGGATGCCGCTTGGTGTGCACCACGTCCTTCGCGCGATGCCGGAGATCGTCGACCTGCGCCTGCAATACGCCCGCCGTCGACTGGACGGTCTGGCTGCCGGCGACCTTGCGGGCGAGGCTGACGATCTGCTCGTAGCGCTCCCGCCCAGCGCGGGCGCCGAGCACGTAGCCGATTGCGGCGCCGACCAGCAGCGAGAGCTTCATCGTGTCCTCCTCGTTCGGCGGCTAGAAATTCACCCTAACCTGGCGAGCCAGCCCGTACCGTGGCGCGATGAGCGATTCTCGCCCGACGATCACTGCGCACATCGTCGTCCGTGATGCCGGGCGAGCCGCCGAGTGGTACGCCGACGCGTTCGGCGCCGTCGAGGAGAATCGCATTGCCGTCCCCGACGGCCGCTTCCTCGAGATCGCACTGCGCATCGGCAACTCCCCGCTGCTGCTCTGCGACGAGTTCGCCGAGATGGGGGTGCTGTCTCCGCTTTCTGTCGGTGGGACCTACGGCGCCCTCCACATCGCGACCGACGACGTGGACATGTTGTGGGCGCGGGCGCTCGCGGCGGGCGCCCAGGTGCACCAGCCGCTCCAGGATGCGTTCTGGGACGAGCGCACCGGTCAGGTCATCGACCCGTTCGGGCATCGGTGGGGACTCTCGCAGCACCTCCGGGATGTATCACCTGCCGAGATCAGCGCCGGGGTGGCCGCCATGTTCGGGGCCCCTCCGCAGGGTTGACGAGCTCACCCGTACCATGAGATACCGTTGCTCGGCCGCGTCGCGGGCTCGCTCTCGGCGCGCGGTCCCCCGTAGCTCAATTGGCAGAGCGTCCGGCTGTTAACCGGCAGGTTACTGGTTCGAGTCCAGTCGGGGGAGCCATCTCCAGGTCAGCGATTCCGCGGCTTCCAGCAATCAGTACGACGCGCGTGTTGATCTTCGTCGATGACAGTGTCATTGACAATGATCCGGCGCGCCTGGGCGTCACTGCGTAATTTGCAGTCATCCGGACTCCGCTACGGCGGTTGTGTCGGACGTTCGGTAGGCCGCGGTGTCGCGTCGAGGATGGACGCTGCGGTGTGATCATCGCGGCCGCTAGCGACGTGGCTGCGGTGCGGCGCCGCGGCGGTCCGTGTGCTGGTAATCGCTGAGGCGGCGGTGCGGGACCGATGCCGCAAGTGTGCCGCGATGGCGCTGAGCGCGGCGAGGATGATCAACGCCAACGCCGCAGATGCGACAGCGCCGGTGTGGGCTTGCAGCCAGGTGGTGGTGGTCGCGGACCACCGGTCGATCGCGGTAAGGCCGTGTCCCGTGGGGCTCTTACCAGTGACGGCGGGCCACCAGTAGGTGGCGACGTAGCCGCCGGTGAGTATGAGCAGTGTGCCGGTAAGGCGTGCCTGATAGCGAGCCATTGCTCGCGCCGAGCGGAACAGGGCGCTGCCGGCAAGGGCGGCGGCGGCAGAGAGCACCAGCAGCAGGGCGATCGCGCCGGTGGCGTAGGCGGCGAACACGACGACCTGCCCGCCGATGGTCGTACTGGCTTGGGCTTGGGTGATCACTGCAAGGAGCACGGCGATGGTGCAGGCCAGCGACGCGGCTGCGTAGGCGACGCCGAACAGCGCCCACCGACCGGGGCTTGTCATGGCGGCGCCGGTCCGGGGCGCGATAGCGGGCAGGTGCAGCCGCACGCGTGGCGCGTACCCGGCGAGCCCGGCGAGGCCGAGCAGCCCGAGCAGTACGCCGACGGTGAACCCGAGCCACGGCGCGGCCCGGATGAGCTGATGCGCGCCGGCGCTGATCGCCAGACCGGCTATGGACAGGGTGATTGCGAACCCGGCGGCAAGCGCCGCCCCCGCAGCCAGGGAGCGCAGGAGGCGTTGGGGGAGGGCCGTGTCCGGCCGAGCGGTCGCGGTGTGCGCGAGGTAGGCCGGCAGCAAGGCGAACCCGCACGGGTTGACCGGCGCGAGCAGGCCGGCGGTGAACGCGAGGGTGAGCAGGGTGCGCGTCACGACACGGCGTCGACCGCGGACACGATCTTGGCCGGGCTCGGGTTGACCGCGCGGAACGTGACGCGCCCCGTCGAGTCAACTACCAGCACCGTGCTCAGAGCGGTGACCTGGTAGCGGCCGGCGAGGGCCGCCTTCTGATCCACGACTGTGGGCAGACCGTCAGCGCCGACCGAGTGCAGGAAGTCGGCGACCGCATGCACGGACGCGCCGCGGTCCATATCGACGCCGAGGAAGCGGGCCTTGGACGTAGCGAGATGGGCGGCCCGCGCCGTGGCATTTGTGGCCGCCTCGACCTGGGCCAGCGTCCGGGCGACGTCCGCGCAGTCGGCGCAGGTGATCGACAAGAATACGAGCACGCTAGGTCTGTTGCTCGGCACCTGCACCGCCGCGCCGTCGATTGTCGTCAACGACGCCTGGCTGGCCGCGGCATCCCGCGGGCCGGGCGCGCCCCTGCTAGGCGTGTTGGTGCTGCACGCGGCAGAGGCGACAAGCAGCAGCGCTGCGGCCATCGCGGCCAACTCGGCACGGGGCCCGCCGCGCTGACGCCGCCGGCGGATCATCGCGGCCTCCTGTCAATGGCAGGTAGCGCACGCGCACGATCAGCCCTGCCGTGCACGATCCGGCCAGCGCAGAGTTGAGCCATCCGGGCCGGGCTCACTACATCAGTGTCCACCCGGGTAGCGCTACCCACCAGCCGATCGGACATTACCGAATCCGCCGCGGCTTCGACGACGTCCAGAGAAATGACGCCGCCGGCGAAGGCCACCGCATACCGCACATCGAATCTAGACGTCCACGGCGCGCGGTTGATTGCAATCACTGCGACAATCGAGGCGTCTGGAGCAGGTATGAGCGAGCCACGTCGTGGGGCCTTCCTGGAGGCCGCGCTGCCGTGCCTGGATGCGATCACCCAGCTGGCCCGGCATCTGAGCGGGCAACGCTGCGACGCCGAGGACTTAGTCCAGGAAACCTACTTGCGCGCGTATGCCCACTTCGACGAGTACCGGGGTGGCAGCATGCGCGCGTGGCTGGCGACGATCTGCCTCAACGTGGCGCGGTCCGAGGGTCGCCGGCTCGCCCGTCGTCCTAGGGAGGTTTTCGGCGCCGAGGCGGAGCCACCCCCTGCGCTCTCGGGGGATCCGGTTGCCGACGCGGCGCTAGCGCATATCGACCAGGCCACGATCCGCGCCGCGCTGACGCGCCTGCCCGAACCGCAGCGGCTGTGCATCGCGTTAATGGACATCGCCGGGTACACCGCCAGCGAGACCGCGCAGGTACTCGGCTGTCCGCGCGGCACCGTGCTCGCCCGGGTGCACCGCGGCCGGGTGCGGCTGGCGCGCATTCTCGCCGGAAGCGAGGCTCACGATGCACGCGACTGACCAGCGAATGGCGGCCTACCTCGCCGGCGAGCTCGACGTTGCGGGCGCGCTCGCTGTGGACGAGCATCTGCTGAGCTGCGAAACCTGTTGGCAGGCCGTGTGCGCTGCCCGCCAAGGCCGTCGCGCTGCCGAGCGGCTGCGCGAGCCGGCGCCTCTGGAACTCGCCGACCGCATCGGCCTGGCAATCGATCTCGCACCCGACCCGGCGCCCATGCGTGCTCGGCGGGGCCGGTGGCTTGCGCTCGCGACAGCGACGGTGGCGCTCATCGCCGCAGTAGTAACAGCGGCGCTGCTTGTGCCGAACCAGAGCACCCGCCACGATCCCGCTGTCATCAGCGCTCTTGTGCATGTTGCCGCCCAGCCCACGCTCGGGGAGAGCGGCTCGGTGAGCACCGAGCTCGGCGGACAGCCGGTCGTGCTGCGCCATTACCAGGTCGAGGGGGGCGCGGTCGTTGTCGCCACCTCGACCCTTGCATTCCCGATGCCCTCCGGCGTGCATGCGGGGCAGGGCGCCCCGATGGCCTGGACGATCACCCGCGACACGGTCACCGTGTACTGTCCGAGCGGCCGGGTGCTCCTCGCCGGACCGGTCCCGGCCAGGACCCTCGTCGCCCTCGCCGAGCGACTGCATTTCGGCTGACGCAATCAACAGCTGCGACCCGGCGTCTGTAGCACCATGACCGAGCCCACGCGCACCCGCCTCGAAACCATCGACCCCGCGCTGCTGCGCGCCGCCGGGATCGGCGGACTGCTCGGCGGCGCCGGTCTGTTCTTGGTCATGGCCGGCTACTACGCGGCGAACAACACCGGGTTCTGGGCCATCCTCAACGCGTGCTTCGCCGCGTTCGTCTACAAGAACGCCGGCATGACGCCGATGATGCGGGGGGAGGCCGGCATGGGCCACGAGATGATGGGCAGCCAGCACATCGTGGCCAGCCATATTGTGGTCGGCACGATCCTGCACCTCGCCATGTCCGTCACGGCCGGGATCGCCTTCGCCGTCGTGCTCGCCGTGCTGATCCGCTCCGGGCTGCACGTGCTCAGCACCCCCGTCGGCTATCTGCTCGGCAGCACGGCCGGTGGCGCCATCCTGTACTTGATCATGATGGAAGCCGTCGCGCCGCACCTGAACCGCACCATCGTCGACTTCACGCCGCGTACGCCGTTCGTCCTCGCCCACTTGGTCTTCGGCGCGGTCGTCGGCGGCTACGTCTACTGGCGTTGTGCCGCCGCGTCCCGGCCGGTCCGCAGTCATGCGCCACGGCTGCGCACCCGCGCCGTCTGATGCGCTATCGGGACGGCTTCGACGTTCGGGCGCGGCGCTCGGCCTCCGCCTTGATCGCGTCCAGCGAGCCGGCAACAGTGGCTTCCCAACGATCGCCGACGACGCGGGCCCACCACTGGCCGAGGCGCCACAGGTCGGCGGCCATCTCGCCGCGGTAGCTCAGGCGGGTTCGACCGTCGTGCTCGTCGAGCAGGAACTCTTCGGTGACATGCGGGACCGGGCCGCGGACGAGGCGGAAACCGACCCGGTCCGGCCGGTCGAACGTGACGGTTTCCACCGTGGTGGTTACGAGGCGGCCGCGAATCGGGGTGCGGTGGGCAGCGAGCACCAGATCGGCTCCCCGGTCCAGGACCCGGACCTTTTCGGCAAGGGCGCGGGTGGCTCGGCCGAGGTAGGGCTGCGCGATGACGTCGAAGACGACCTCGCGCGGGGCAGCGATGTCGACTTGCTGCGGACCGAGTGGGCGGGAACGGCGCCCGATGCCCAGGTCGAGCGACACGGCACCGGTGACCAGTCCGAGGTATCCGGCGGCTCCCGCCGGTACAGCCGTGACGGCGGCCACGGCCAGCCGCTTGATCCACGTGCTCATGACGACAAGCCTCCTCTACATGGGGCGTGCTGAGGAGGTGGCGATGACCAGCAACGGCAAGCGGGACCGCGACGAGGTGTTCGTCGAATACACGAAGAGCATCTGCCCGGTGTGCAAGGTGGTGGTCGACGCGCAGGTGAACATCCGCGGCGGGAAGGTCTATCTGCGCAAGCGATGCCGGGAGCACGGCTGGTTCGAGGCGTTGGTGTATGGGGACGCGCAGGCGTACGTGGCCTCGGCCCGATTCAACAAGCCGGGCTCCATCCCGCTCGCGTTCCAGACCGAAGTCGTCGACGGTTGCCCCTCGGACTGTGGGTTGTGCCCGGAGCATAAGCAGCATGCCTGCCTGGGCATCGTCGAGGTGAACACTGCGTGCAACCTGGACTGCCCGATCTGCTTCGCCGACTCCGGTCACCAGCCGGACGGTTACGCGATCACCGTGGAGCAATGCGCGCGGATGCTGGACGTGTTCGTCGCCTCCGAGGGGGAGGCCGAGGTGGTGATGTTCTCAGGCGGCGAACCCACCATTCACAAACATCTGCTGGAGTTCGTCGACCTCGCGCTGGCCCGGCCGATCCGCAACGTCGTGGTGAACACCAACGGTGTCCGCCTCGCCCGCGACCCGGCGTTCGCGGGCGCGCTCGGACAACGGAATGGTCGTGGCGGCAAGTCGGTCAGCGTCTATCTGCAGTTCGACGGGTTCGACGAGCGCACGCACCGCGAGATCCGCGGTACCGATCTGCGTGAGATCAAGCAGCAGGCACTGGACAAGTGCGCGACGGTCGGGCTGACGGTGACGCTGGCCGCGGCGATCGAGCGGGGCGTCAACGAACATGAGGTCGGTGCCATCCTGCGCTTCGGCGTCGCGCACGCTGCGGTCCGGTCGGTGGTATTTCAGCCCGTCACCCACGCCGGACGACATCGCGAGTTCGATCCCCTGCGCCGCCTAAGCAACTCTGACGTGATCGAGTTGATTGCCGCCCAGTGTCCGGACTGGCTGCGCCCGGAGGACTTCGTGCCGGTGCCGTGCTGTTTCCCGACCTGCCGCTCAATCTCCTACCTGATCACCGACGGCGAAAACGCGGTGCCAATTCCTCGGCTGCTCAACGTCGAGGACTACCTCGACTACGTCGCCAACCGGGTGCTACCGGACGTCGAGATACGCGCAGCGCTGGAGCGGCTGTGGAGTGCGTCCGCGTTCCCCGGCACGCAGACCTCGGCGGCCAGCCTGGCCGCGACCGTCCCGCAACTGGAGTGCGAGGCGTGCGGCATCAACATTTCCGAGGCAGTGCGCGAGCTTGGGGAGCGGGCCTTCATGCTCGTCGTCCAGGACTTCCAGGACCCGTACACGCTCAACGTCAAGCAGTTGATGAAGTGCTGCGTGGAGGAGATCACCCCGGACGGGCGGCTGATCCCATTTTGCGCGTACAACTCGGTGGGCTACCGCGAACAGGTCCGCGCGCAGATGTCTGGCGTGCCGGTGGCCGATGTTGTGCCTAACGCGACCGAGTTGGGGCCGCTGCTCGCCGACTCGCCCTATGGGTCGAAGATCGCCCGCGCCGGCGAGGTGACACGGCCCGGCTGTGATGCGACGAACGTGGGAAGTCGGGCCGTGCGGCCATGACCGCGATCGATCCCAGCACCGTCAAGGCGTGCTGCGCGGCCGCCTACGGCAACGACGCGGTGGCGTTGCTGCTCGGCGACTCTTACCACCCGGGCGGGTTGACGCTGACCCGGCGGCTGGCCGACCTGCTCCACCTACAGCCTGGCTGCCGGGTTGTCGACGTGGCGTGCGGACCGGGAACCACGGCGCGGCTGCTCGCCGCCGAGTACGGTGCCAGCGTGGACGGCGTCGACCTCAATCCGTCCACAGTGGACGTTCCCGGGGTTCGGATACACCGTGGCGACGCCGAACGGATTCCCTTGCCTGACAGCGGTTTCGACACGGCGATCTGCGAGTGCGCGTTCTGCACGTTCCCGGACAAGAGCCGGGCGGCGGCCGAGATCGCCCGGGTGCTGCGCCCGGGTGGCCGGCTGGGCCTCACCGACGTCATGGTCGCCGGACCACTGCCCGGGGAGCTGAGCGGTCTCGCCGCCTGGGTTGCTTGCATTGCCGATGCGCGCCCGCTCGACGAATACGCCGCGGTCCTTGGCAGCGCCGGCCTGCGAGTGACGCATCGCGAGCGGCACGACGCGGCGATCGGGCGCATGCTCGACCAGATCCAGGCACGCCTGTCGTTGCTGCGGATCTCCAAGACAGCCGCGCACCTGGACCCGGACGTGATCAATCACTACCTCGACCTTGCCCGGCAGGCCGTCAGCGACGGGATCATCGGATACGGGCTACTCGTCGCCGAGAAACCCTAGGGGTCCCGATGCTGGATCTGCACCCGGTTCCAGAACGCCACATGGTCCTTGATCTTGCGGGCCAGCGGACTTGGATGTGGGTAGTACCAGGCCGCCTTGCGGTTCACGACGCCGTCAACCTCGACGTCGTAGTACCGCGCGATTCCTTTCCAGACGCACAGCGAGCGCGCACGGCTATCGCGAAAGAACTCACGACGCAACGCCTCGGGCGGAAAGTAGTCGTTACCCTCCGCCAGGCATGCCACGGGTCGTAGCGGCTCAGCGGCGCTCGCAGCGCTGCACTCGTCGCAATCGGACGGCGCGACGCTTGGCTACGGCCAATCTCCGTTATCGCGGCGCGGCTGATCACCGAGGAGAGGGTATGACCGAGGTCGATTCGCCGTCAGTGACGGCGGACCAGATGCGTGAAGTCGACCGGGCAGTGATCGAAGATTTCCACATCGAGCTGATGCAGATGATGGAGAACGCCGGCCGCGGGATGGCCGAAGTAGCCGTGGACCTGTTTAGGCCCCGGCGGGTGCTGGTGCTGGCTGGGCCAGGTGGGAATGGCGGTGGCGGCCTGGTCGCCGCGCGTCATCTGTCCAACCGTGGCGTTATGGTGCGGGTCGCGTGACCCGCTCCCGTCAAACGACAGAACCGAGATCAGCGATCGCGTGCGTGGAGCCGGCCCGCCAGTGGTGATTGGGGTGAACTCTTCGCTGTCAGGCGAGGGAGTCGATCCACTTCTCCAGGTAGCGCGTCTGCCGGGCCATGATCGTCGCGTCGTGGAACGTGTTGGCCAGCAGTGCTGAGCCTTGGATGCCGGCCAACAAGGCGATGGCGAGATCGCGGGCATCTCGTCGGTCGAGCCGGCGGAACTGTGTTTCGGCCCAGGCGGTGACTCGGCCGAGGATTTCGGCGCCAGCCTCCCGCATCTCGCCACCGCATTTGTTGAGTTCGAGGCACAGGCTGCCCACTGGGCAGCCATGCTCGGCCACCGTGTCGGCGATGTCGAGCCAGCTCCGGGTCAGGCCTTTGAGCCGGGCTTGCGGTGAGCGCAGCCGGTCGAGGCCGGCGAGCATCGTGTCGGCGTCGTCGAGGTAGTCGTCGACGACGGCGCGGATGAGATCTTCCTTGGTCTTGAAGTAGTAGTAGACGTTGCCCGGCGGGACGTCGGCCCGTTTGGCGACGTCCGCGAGCGTGGTCGGGTGCACGCCCTGCTCGTGGATGAGCGTCTTCGCGCTCTCGACCAGGCGCTCGCGCTTGCCGGTACTACGGACTAAGTCAGTCATCTCACTTGCACGATAGCACGCAGGTGTGTTAGTGAGTTACCTTACTAACTCGTTGTCTTCCGTCTGTGGAGGTGTCATGCCCGCGTCGCCTGTCTCAGTAGAAGTGGCAGCGCCGTCGTTTCTGGCGACCCGCCAAGGAAAGTTGACGCTCGCGTTCTTGTGCGCAGTGGGGTTTCTTGACTTCGTAGGCGCCGCGATCGTCAACGTCGCATTGCCCGCCATCCGAGCGGACTTGCATTTCTCGGTGCAGAACCTGCAGTGGGTGTTGAGCGGTTACCTGATTACCTACGGCGGGTTCATGCTGCTCGGCGGTCGAGCCGCGGATCTTCTGGGCCGGCGGCGTGTGCTGGTGGCCGGCATCGTGGTCTTCGGTGTGACCTCGCTGGTGGGTGGGTTGGCGACCAGCGCCGGCATGCTCGTCGGCGCCCGCCTCGCACAGGGCGTGGGTGCAGCGATGATGCTGCCCGCGGCGTTGTCCATCCTGACCACCACCTTCAGCACCGCGTCCGACCGATACAAGGCGCTCGGCATGTGGGGCGCGATGGCCGGCCTGTCCTCGGCAGTCGGCGTGTTCTTCGGCGGGATACTCACCGAGGGGCCGGGCTGGCGGTGGGTGCTGCTGATCAACATCCCGATCTGTGTCGTGGTGTTCTTTGCCGCGTTCCGGCTCGTGGATGCCGACCCGCAGAACGCGCCGCTAAAGAACTTCGACTCACTCGGTGCGGTGCTCGGCACCGCTGGGATGCTGCTGCTCGTGTATGCCCTCGTGAAGGCGCCAACCGACGGCTGGGGCACGGCCCGCACGATCGGCGAGCTCGCGACGTCCGGCATCCTGCTCGCCGCTTTCCTCTACAACGAACACCGCCACCGCAACCCCCTCGTACCCCTGTCGATCTTCCGCATCCGCGGGCTGGGTGCTGCCAATGCGGCCCAGGTGATTGCGATGGCCGGCTTCTACTCGATGTTCTTCTTCCTCACCCTCTACATGCAAAACGTCCTCGGCTACTCCGAAATCAAGGGCGGCTCGGCCTACCTTCCGGTCACCTTCGGCGTTGCGATCTCCGCCGCCATCGCCTCGACGCTGTTCGGCCGCCTCGGCACCCGCCCGATCATCGTCGCCGGGGCGGTGCTTGCATCCGGCGCGGTCTTCTGGCTGTCCCGCATCCCCGTGCACGGCTCATACCTCACCAACCTGCTGCCACCATTGCTGATCATGTCGTTCGGGCTCGGTGCTGTCTTCGTGGGCGTCACCACCGCCGCCAATGCCGGCGTGCCCGCGGACAAGGCGGGCCTCGCCGCCGCCTTGATCAACAGCTCTACTTGGATCGGTGGCGCGCTGGGCCTGGCTATCTTTTCGGCGATCGCCACTGCGCGGACTAACCACCTGCTCGCCATGGGCATCGCACCGCCAGTAGCGCTCACCTCCGGCTTCCGCTACGCCTTGGTGGCCTGCGGCATCTTCCTCGCCGCCGCCGCGCTGATCGCACTGCGAGCCCCTAACACCCGCGGCGAGGTCCCGGACGGTGTCACCGAGACAATCTCAGTGCCCGAAGGCGCGGACACCACCGCCCGGACACCGGCACTCGAGGCCAGTGACTACTAGGACTCGCCCTGTTGATGGCCGGTTGCCTGCGGAGCTCAGACCCTATGGC
>DATFRC010000055.1:0-3595 GCA_035263725.1 Jatrophihabitantaceae bacterium
CGCCGTTGCAGAACGGTGCATGACGCAGCTCGGCCTACTCATGATCGAGCGTTCGAATCGGGTCACGGCACGCGGTCCGGTGCCCCGGGCTCGCGCAAGACTCGAAGCGATCGGGCGTGCGTACATCGACTTCGCCCGCACGGAGCCGGGATGGTTTCGGACGGCGTTCAGTTCGGCGCGGCCACATCCCGCCGAGGGATCAACTAACGAGCCGCCACGAGCGGCTGAGGCCGACGAGACCGCCGACCCGTACCGCTTGCTAGGTGCGCGGCTCGACGAACTCGTCCAAGTGGGCGCGCTGACGCCGCAACGCCGCCAGGGGGCCGAGTACGCAGCCTGGTCGGCCGTCCACGGCCTTTCCAGCCTGCTGCTCGACGGACCCTTGCGCCAACTGCCCGAACCGGAGGCCGAGTACGCGATCACCACCGTCCTGGCGGTGATCAATCGCGGACTGCAGTGACGTCCGCGGGGCGGCGTCAGACGGCGAAGATCAGGCCGACGGCGAACGCGGCGTAGAAGCCGGCAGCGGCGGTGAGTCGAGCCGCGGTGAAGCGCCCGGTGCGTAGCAGCCAGAGCAGGTAGCCGATCGCCGCGGCGGTGGCCATGCCGGCGAGGATCAGCGCGGCATTGAACTTCCACGGCGTGAAGAGGATGCCGATGCCGGAAGGCACCGTGGCCTGAATCATCATCGCGCCGGAGAGGTTGGCTAGCGCGAGGCGTGTCTTGCCCTGGCGGACCCAGATGATCGCGTTGAGCACCTCAGGCATCTCGGTGGCGATCGGGGAGAGCAGCACGGCGACGACGGCGGCCGGTAGGCCCAGGGCGGGGCCGGCCCATTCGAGCTGGCGGACGAATAGTTGCGAGGCGCCGAAAATGATCACCAGTGTCACGAGAGTCTGTGCGATGACCGCCCACGACGCCGGAGTCGCACGCCGCGGCTGCAGTTTGAGGGGTTCGAGGTCAGCGCTGGTCGCGTCCTCCCCGTCGGCGTGCATCTCGCGCCAGAAGTAGACGCCGTAGGCGGCGAAGAAGAGCAGCCCGAGCCAGGGTTTGATGGCAAACGCGACGAGGCCGAGGGCGACCTTGACGGCGAAGATGATCAGGAACCAGGTCTGGTCCTTGGCGAGTCTGGCGGACTCTGCGGGGGGCAGCACAGTCGGCTCCGGCCCGGAATCCGCAAGATCGGCACTTGTCGTCGGCACCACTGCGGCGGCGACCCGGGCTCGTCGACGATTGCGCAGCAGCAAAGTGGCTCCGGTAACGCCGTAGGCGATTGTGCCGACGACGAGCGGTCCGCCCATGGCGGCGCCGATCCCGATGTCGTCACCTTGCCGGTGGCTGCCGAAGGTGACCGCGACGAGCGTGACGATGCTCTCCGGGAGTGCCGTGCCCACGGCGGCGAGGATCGTGCCCACTGCGATCGCGCCCACCCGCATGTGGGCACCCAGCCACTCGACGGCGTTGACGAACCACTCGCAGGCGAGGTAGATGACCACCGCGCACGCGAGCAGCAGGGCAACGTGGACCATGCGGTATTCCTTCCCACCACCGCGGGAAGGAGGCAGGCGACCGTCCGACCCGCGACAGCGACGAGCACTGTCAATGGATCGAAGGTCTCGCCCACCCGCAGCGAACTGCGGGCCCGGGAGCCGGGGACCGGTGGGTCCCAGCATGTCGACTCGTCGGTGGGGGGCTACTCCCCTTCAGCACCTACCAGGATACCGGGTCGTAGGCGACCGTGACCCAGCCGACCGGGGCCGGATCGGCTGGGTCACAGTCTTCTCTTGCGGGCGGCTGAGGGGAGTCAGCCGGCTCGCGGACCCTGGCGGCACGAACGCTCATCACCAGGTATTACGGAAATCGTCCGGTGGTTGCTCAATCGCCAGCGCCCGCAACGAAAGTTGTCCGTGTGCCGCGGTGCCATAAGGCAGCGACACACGGACAACTTGCTCTAGCGGGTCAGCTATCAGCTGATGGTGAATGGTGCGGACACCTCGGCGTCGTACGGGTTGCGGCCGCCGATGCTGTCCTTGGGCAACTGAACGATGTACGAGCCCGGCTCAACGCTGGGCGGACCAGATGCGTTGATGTCGCCCTGCGTCTCGCCCAGCTTGGACACCGGGAACGAGACGGTCACGGTCTGGGACTGCCCGGCGCCAAGCGTCACCCGGGTGAAGCCCACCAGCCGTTGCGGCGGCACGACGACGCTGCTGACCGGCTGGGCTACGTAGACGGGAACGATCTCGGTGCCGCTGCGGGTGCCAGTGTTGCTGACCGTGAAGGTCGCGTTCACCGTGCCGCTGGTCGACACGTTCGGTGTCACCGACAGATTGCTCTTCTTGAAGGTGGTGTAGGACAAGCCGAACCCGAACGGGTAGAGCGGGTTGTAGGCGTGTCCCTGCCCGGACCCGGTGCCCGGCAGCTGGTCGAAGAACTTCGGCTGGTCGCCCAGCGGCGACGGCGCGGAGCCGTCGAAGTCCCCGCCCGGCGCGGCGGCGTCGGACGGCCAGCTGATCGAAAGCTTGCCGCTCGGGTTGACCTTGCCGAAGATCACGTCGGCGGCGGCCTGACCGGCTTCTGTGTCGCCCTGGTAGGCCATGAGAATCGCGTTCGCGCCTTCGGCATTGGAACCCAGCCCCACCGGACGTCCGGCGATGACGACGACGATCACCGGCTTGCCGGTCGCCCTGAGCGCGGCGATCAGGGCCTTCTGATCCGGCGGCAGCTGCGGTGCCGGGTTGTCGCCGAGCCCTTCGGCGTACGCCTTCTCACCGACGGCCACGACGATGGCGTCCGCCGAGGCGGCATCAGCCACCGCGGTTGCCTGATCAGGCGCGGACACGACGTTGGCGTCGTTGTTCTGCATGCCCTGCAACACGGTGGTGCCCGGCGGGATCTGGTTGGCCGGGCCCATGCAGCAGACGTGGCCGGCGCCGAAGACGCCCTGCCAGCTGACGCTCCAACCGCCGAGCTGGTTGGTCATCGAGTCGGCGCTCGGGCCGGTGACGACGACCTTGGCGGACGGCGAGAGCGGCAACGTGCCCTGGTTGCGCAGTAGGGTCATCGACTCCTGCGCCGCGCTGAGCGTAGCGTCACGGCCCGCGGTAACCGCTGCATTGGCGACGTTGGCGTCGACGCACGGCGTGTTCGGGTCGCTGACGCACGTCTGGTCGAACAGGCCGAGCTGGAACTTCAGCGTGAGAATCCGGCTCACTGCCTCGTTGATCCGGTTCATCTTGATCGCGCCGGAGTTGACATCCTGAAGGATGCCGGCCTGCCACTGATCAGGGTTGACCACGTACATGGCCATGTCCACACCGGCGTTCACGGCCTTGGCAATCGCCTCAGCCGGGTTGGCGGCGATGTTGTAGGCCGTCTGGAGCGCCTGCACGTCCTGGTAGTCGCTGATCACGACGCCCTGGAAGTTCATCTGGTCGCGAAGGATGTTCGTCAGCAGGTAGTGCGACGCCGTCGCCGGAACGCCGTTGATGGAGCCGGAGTCGACCATCACCGTGCCGGCTCCGGCGTCAATAGCACCCGCATAGGACGGCAGAATCACGCTCTGCAGATAGCTCAGCGGCAGCAGGGCCTCGTT
>DATFRC010000056.1:0-16593 GCA_035263725.1 Jatrophihabitantaceae bacterium
GGTGGTCGGATCCGTGGGTCCCGTTCCCGGCCTAGCGATCAAAGACGGTTACTTCGATGGCGTAGCCGTCGGCGCGGTACACGTGGTCGCCGAACTCGATCACCTGGCCGTCGGCGTCGTATGCGGTGCGCTGCATCGCGATCAGCGGCTGACCCCGCCGTATCTTCAGCAGGCGCGCTTCGCGCTGGCTCGCGGCGTGGGCCGTGATGCGCTGCTTGGCCACCCGTGGCTGCACGCCCCGCGAGCGCAGAATCCGATACAACCCGCTGCTCGCGAGCTCGTCCTTCGAGATGTCGGCGTACGCCGGCGGCAGCCAATTGTGCATCAGCGCGAGGGGTCGGCCGTCTGCGTAACGCAGTCGTTCGACATAGACGAGCGGCGCGGAGGCGACCGCGCCTACCGCGGCCGCCGCGGTGGCGTTCACGCACGCCGGGTCGAACTTGAGCACGTCCGTGGTGGGGTGCTGCCCTGCCGTATCCAGGTCGTCGTAAAGGCTGGTGAGCTCCACCCGGCGGTGGACCTGGGAGCTCGCGACCTCGGTCCCGTAACCGCGCTTACGAACCAGCAACCCTTTGTCGACAAGCTCTTCCAGAGCTCGGCGCATCGTGGGACGAGACAGCCCGAGGGTGTCGGCCAGGTCGATCTCGTTCGGGAGCCGGTCACCAGGCGCCAGGTCGCCCGCGTCGATCGCGGCCTCGAGCTGCGCGGTCACTTGGAAGTACAGGGGTATCGGGCTGGTCCGATCGATGCGGATCGCAGGCACTGCCACGTCGTACATACTCAACACTTGTCAGCCAATTGTAAAGATGTCAGAACAAACTCTTGACAGTCGTGTTTCCCGGGCGGGACAGTCGTCGGAGGCAGCAGGAGGGGCTTGCACATGCGCATCGGGATAGCCGGCGTCGGTCGCATCGGGGCATTTCACGCGAGGACGCTGGCGGGAATGGTCGAGAGCCTGGTCCTCGCTGACGCGGTGCCCGGACGGGCGGCGGCCGTCGCCGCCGAGCTGGGCGTCGACCACGTCGACTCCCCTGCTGACGTACTCACCGCCAGCATCGACGGCCTCGTGATCGCCGCGGCAACCGACGCCCACGCGGCGCTGATCCTGGGCTCCGTAGACGCCGGCATCCCGGTGTTCTGCGAGAAGCCGGTCGCGCCCGACGCGGCCGGCACGCGCGCCGTGCTGGACAAAGTGCGCTCGTCCCCGGTGCCCGTACAGATCGGCTTCCAGCGCCGCTACGACGCCGGATTCGCCGCGGCGCGCGCCGCGGTTTCGAGCGGTGAGCTGGGCTGGGTGCACACGCTGCGCGCGGGCACACTCGACCCGGCGCCGCCGACTCCCGAATACCTCGCGACGTCCGGCGGGCTGTTCCGCGACTGCAGCGTCCACGACTTCGACGCGATCCGCTGGGTCACCGGGCAGGACGTGACCGAGGTGTACGCGCTCGGCGCCAACCGCGGGGCGGCGTTCTTCCGCGACGTGGGCGACGTCGATACCGCCGCCGCGCTGCTCACCCTGACTGACGGCAGCATGGCGCACGTCGCGGCGACGCGCTACAACGCGGCCGGCTACGACGTGAGACTCGAGGTGCTCGGCTCGCGGCAGAGCATCTCGGTCGGGCTGGACGATCGACTGCCGCTGCGCTCTGCCGAGCCAGGCATGAGCTTCCCCGACGGTCCCCCGTATCCCATGTTCATGGACCGATTCCATGCCGCGTACGTCGCGGAACTGGCCGACTTCGCCGCGATCGTGGTCGGCGACGCACAGCCGAGCTGTACGGTTGCAGATGCGCTCGAAGCGTTCCTCGTGGCCGAGGCGTGCGAGCTGTCCCGGGCCGAGCACCGCCCAGTGCGCGTCGACGAGGTGCGCCAATGACCGTATTCGACGTGATCACGATGGGCCGGGTGGGCGTTGATCTTTACCCGCTGCAGGTGGGCATCGGCCTGGCGGACGTCACGTCGTTCGGCAAGTTCCTCGGTGGCAGCGCGACGAATGTCGCGGTGGCGGCGGCGCGACACGGGCGGCGCAGCGCGGTGATCACGCGCACCGGCGACGATCCGTTCGGCCGGTACGTGCGGCGTGAGGTGGCCCGCCTCGGCGTGGACGCCCGCTTCGTGGGCACGGTTGCCGACCTGCCGACGCCCGTGACGTTCTGTGAGATCTTCCCGCCTGACGACTTTCCCCTTTACTTCTACCGGTTTCCCAAGGCACCCGACCTGGTCATCAATCCGGAGGAGCTCGATCTGGATGCGATCCGCGAGGCTGGTGTCTTCTGGTCGACGGTCACCGGGCTTTCGGCTCAGCCGAGCCAGTCAGCGCATCACGCCGCCTGGGCCGCCCGCGGGCGACGGCCGCTGACGATCCTCGATCTCGACTACCGCCCGATGTTCTGGGCGTCGCGCGAGACTGCGCGCGCCGAGGTGGCCACGGCGCTGCCGCAGGTCACGGTCACAGTCGGCAACCTCGACGAGTGCGAGACGGCCGTGGGCGAACGCGAGCCCTTGCGGGCCGCCGAGGCGCTGCTCGGCGCAGGCGTCGAGCTCGCGGTCGTCAAGCAGGGGCCGAAGGGCGTACTGGCGCGGACCCGTGACGAGCTCGTCGAGGTGCCGCCGATGCCGATCGACGTCCTGAACGGCCTGGGCGCCGGCGACGGCTTCGGCGGGGCGCTGTGCCATGGGCTGCTCGCCGGGTGGCCGCTCGAGCGCACGCTGCGCTACGCCAACGCGGCCGGCGCGATCGTCGCATCACGCTTGGAGTGCTCGACCGCGATGCCGACGCCGGACGAGGTGGAGGCGTTGCTGGATGCTTGACTTCGAACGGCTCCGCGAGGTGCGCGCACACCACCCCGGCGCCGTCGCCGAGACGGCCGCCGCGCGCGATCGCCGGGCGCTGCTGCGCCGCGACGGCCGGCTGATGATCGTCGCTGCCGACCATCCGGCCCGGGGTGCGCTCGGCGTGCGCGGCGTTGCCGACGCGATGGGCGATCGGTACGACCTGCTGCAGCGGCTTGTGGTCACCTTGGCACGTCCCGGTGTCGACGGTGTGCTCGGCACGCCCGACATCATCGAGGATCTGCTTCTGCTGGGCGCGCTCGACGGCAAGATCGTGATCGGGTCGATGAACCGCGGCGGGCTGCAAGGCTCGACATTCGAACTCGACGATCGGTTCACCGGCTATGACGCGGCGACTATCGCCGCGATGGGGTTCGATGGCGGCAAGATGCTGGCCCGCATCGATCTCGCTGATGCCGGATCGGCGGCCACACTCGAGGCATGCGGGCGTGCCGTCACGGAACTCGCCTCGCGCGGCCTGATGGCCATGATCGAACCCTTCCTGTGCCGCCGCGCGGGCGACCGTGTCGTCAACGACCTCTCCGCGGTGGCGGTACGCAAGTCGGTCGCCGTCGTCAGCGGACTTGGCGCGACCAGCGCATACACGTGGCTGAAGCTGCCGGTCGTCGACGACATGGATCTGGTCATGGCCGCGACGACGTTGCCCACGCTGCTGCTCGGCGGCGACCCGTCCGGGGATCCCGAGCGCACGTACGCGCAGTGGAAACGCGCACTGGAGTTGCCCGGGGTCCGCGGCCTCGTCGTCGGCCGCGCGCTGCTGTACCCGCCGGACGGTGACGTCGCCGGAGCGGTCGACGCCGCCGTCTCTTTAGTACGGAGCATGCCGTGAATCTGCACCGACGCGCCGTCGAAACGATCACCCCCGAGAACGCGGGCTGGGGCTACTCAGGGCTGCACATCGTGACGCTCGCGGCCGGCGGCGAATACCGCTGCGATACCGGCGAGGACGAAGTTGTAGTGCTGCCGTTGGCCGGGTCGTGCACGGTCGAGGCCGGCGCCGATGGCGCGACGCTGTCCGGACGGAACAACGTCTTCGAGGCCGTCAGCGATATCGCCTACATACCTCGGGGTACGCCGTTGACGATCACGTCGGAAGCCGGAGGGCGGTTCGCTCTCGCCATGGCGCGAGCGCGCCGGGCATTGCCGTTCCGGTACATCTCGGCAAAGGAGGTGCTGATCGAGCTGCGCGGCGCCGGGGCCTGCTCGCGACAGGTGATCAACTTCGCGACACCCGACGTGCTGGAAGCCGATCGGCTGATCGCCTGCGAGGTACTTACGCCGAGCGGCAACTGGTCGTCGTACCCGCCGCACAAACACGACGAGGACCGACCCGGAGTGGAGACTCCGCTCGAGGAGATCTATTACTTCGAGGTAGCCCGCGACGGCATGGCGTACCAACGCGTGTACGGGCCGGGCATCGACGTGCTGGCCGAGGTCCGCACCGGCGACGCGGTGCTCATCCCGCACGGCTGGCACGGACCGTCCATGGCTACGCCGGGCTACGACCTCTACTACCTCAACGTGATGGCCGGGCCGGCCGAACGCCGTTGGCTCATCCGCGACGACCCGGCGCACGCCTGGGTGCGCGACACGTGGGCGGATCAAGTCATCGACCCGCGACTGCCGATGACGGAGGCGCCGCCATGAAGCTCACGGTAGGCCAGGCGATCGTCCGCTTCCTCGCGGCGCAGCGCAGTGAGCGCGACGGCGTCGAACACAAGCTGTTCGAAGGATGCTTCGGCATCTTCGGGCACGGCAACGTCGCGGGGATCGGCGAGGCCTTGCTCGAGGCCGAACTGGCCGACCCGGCCGGGCTGCGTTACTACCAGGCGCGCAACGAGCAGGGCATGGTGCACGCCGCGTCGGCGTTCACCCGGATGCGCAACCGGCTCTCCATGCTGGCGTGCACGTCGTCCATTGGGCCGGGCGCCACGAACATGGTCACGGGCGCCGCACTCGCCACGGTCAACAGGCTGCCTGTACTTCTGCTGCCAGGTGACGTGTTCGCCACGCGAGTAGCCAACCCTGTGCTGCAGGAGCTCGAGGATCCGCGTGCCGGCGATGTCTCCGTCAACGACGCGCTGCGGCCGGTGTCGCGCTACTTCGACCGCATCTGGCGCCCCGAGCAGCTGCCCAGCGCGCTGCTGGGCGCGGTGCGGGTACTCACCGATCCAGCCGAGACCGGCGCCGTGACGCTCGCGCTGCCGCAGGACGTCCAGGCCGAGGCGTACGAATGGCCGGCCGAGCTGTTCGCACCGCGCGTGTGGCACGTTCCAAGGCCGGTACCCGAGCCCGCCGCACTCGCCCGGGCCGTCGCCGCGATCCGGGCGGCGCGACGCCCGCTCATAGTGGCAGGCGGCGGTGTCATCTACTCCGAGGCGACGGACGCGCTGCGAGCCTTCGCCGAGGCAGCGGGCGTCCCGGTCGCGGAAACCCAAGCCGGGAAAGGGTCCCTGCCCTACGACCACGCACAGGCCGTCGGCGCTGTGGGCGCTACCGGCACGACAGCCGCCAATGCCCTCGCACGCGAGGCCGACGTCGTGATCGGCATCGGCACGCGGTACAGCGACTTCACCACGGCGTCGCGAACGGCGTTCCCCGAAGCGCAATTCATCAACGTCAACATCGCCGCCTTCGACTCCGCGAAGCATGCCGGCCACGCGATCACGGCCGACGCGCGGGAAACGCTGCGCGCACTGCGGCAGGCCCTCGCGGGCTGGACGACCGATGCCACCTACCGCGAGTACGCCGCGCGCCTGGCCACCGAATGGGACGCCACGGTGGAGCGCGCGTACCACCTCGGCAACACGCCGCTGCCGGCACAGTCGGAAGTACTCGGCGCGGTGAACGAGGCGAGCGCCCCGCGGGACGTAGTCGTCTGCGCCGCCGGGTCCATGCCGGGCGACCTCCACAAGCTGTGGCGCACCCGCGACGCCAAGGGTTACCACATCGAGTACGGCTACTCGTGCATGGGCTACGAGATCGCGGGCGGCCTCGGCGCCAAGCTGGCCGCCCCGGACCGCGATGTGTTCGTGCTGGTCGGTGACGGCTCGTATCTGATGATGGCGCAGGAACTCGTCACCGCTGTCCAGGAACAGCTCAAGCTGATCGTCGTCCTGGTGCAGAATCATGGCTTCGCATCCATCGCCCGTCTCTCGGAATCCGTCGGCGCACAGCGTTTCGGTACCGCGTACCGCTACCGCGACGCCAGCGGCCGGCTCACCGGTCACACGCTTCCCACGGACCTGGCGGCCAACGCAGAGAGCCTCGGTGCGGACGTGCTGCGTGCACATACCGTCGATGAGCTGCGCAGTGCGCTTGCCAAGGCGAAGGCGTCTGACCGCACCACCGTCGTGCACATCGAAACGGATCCGCTGATCGATGCGCCGAGCAGCGACGCGTGGTGGGACGTTCCGGTCGCGGAGGTATCCGCGCTCGACACCACACAAGCCGCCCGCGAAATGTACGAGCAGAACAAGCGCGCGCAACAGAACTATCTCTGAGGAGCAACGTGAGGACCATTCAGCACTGGATTGCCGGACACCTGACGACCGGGGGGTCCGGCCGCACTGCACCGGTATGGAATCCGGCCACCGGCGAGCAACAGGCCGAGGTACTGCTGGCCGAGAGCGCTGATGTCGACACTGCGGTCAAGGCGGCGGCGCAGGCCTTCGAGAGCTGGCGCGACTCGTCACTGTCGAAGCGGACCGCCGTCTTGTTCGCGTTCCGGCAGCGCGTGTTCGAGTACGCCGACGAGCTCGCGGCGACGATTTCCGACGAGCACGGCAAGGTGATCGCCGACGCGCGCGGCGAAGTCCAGCGTGGCCTCGAGGTGATCGAGTTCGCATGCGGCATCCCGCAACTGCTCAAGGGTGAGTACTCGGACCAGGTGTCGTCCGGCGTCGACTCGTACAGCTTCCGTCAGCCGCTTGGTGTCGTCGCCGGAATCACGCCGTTCAACTTCCCGGTCATGGTGCCGATGTGGATGCACCCGATCGCCATCGCCTGCGGCAACACGTTCGTGCTCAAGCCCAGCGAGCGCGATCCCTCAGCCTCGCTGTACGTTGCCGAGTTGTGGCAGCAGGCCGGCTTGCCTGACGGTGTGTTCAACGTCGTGAACGGCGACAAAGTCGCCGTCGACGCGGTGCTCGACTCGCCCGACGTCGCAGCGGTGAGCTTCGTCGGATCAACGCCGGTCGCCCGCTACATCCATGAGCGCGCAAACGCGAACGGCAAGCGAGTACAAGCGCTGGGCGGCGCGAAGAACCACGCCGTCGTGCTGCCGGACGCGGACCTGGATTTCGCTGCCGACCACCTGACGGCGGCCGCGTTCGGATCGACCGGCCAGCGGTGCATGGCGATCTCGGCTGCCGTCGCCGTGGGCGCGGCCGGTGATCCACTCGTCGACCGGCTCCGCGCGCAGGCGGCGACGGTCCGCGTAGGACCAGGGCGCGATGAATCAAGCGAGATGGGCCCGCTGGTCACCGCAGAAGCGCGCGACCGCGTCGTCGGATTCATCGACTCGGCAGAAAGGCAGGGCGCGACGCTGGTCGCGGACGGCCGGAACATCAACATTGACAAGGGATTCTTCGTCGGGCCGACCGTGCTCGACCACGTCACCGCCGACATGGACGCCTATCGCAACGAGGTGTTCGGCCCGGTGCTCACGGTCAGCCGCGCCGACACCGTCGACGACGCGATCGCGTTCGTCAATGCCAATCCGTACGGCAATGGCACGGCCATCTTCACGTCGAGCGGCGAGGCGGCACGACGCTTCCAGCGGGAAGTCACGGTCGGCATGATCGGTATCAACGTGCCGATCCCGGTGCCGATGGCCTATCACTCGTTCGGCGGCTGGAAGGACTCGCTGTTCGGCGAGTCGCACATGCACGGTCCCGAGGGCGTCCGCTTCTATACCCGCGCGAAAGTCGTCACCGCGAGATGGCCCCACGTCCAGCACGGGGTGGCCGCGAGCTACCACTTCCCCACCGCCACCTGAAAGGGGCAGCACATGAGACGCACCTGGTTCGTTGCCGCGGCGGTCATCCCTGTGCTCATCGTGTCCGCGTGCAGCAGTCGCAACGCGGTCAACAAGCCGCACAACAAGGCGGGCGGTGGCAAGGGCGGCTACGGCTACAAGATCGCTGTCGTGACGCATGGAAGTGCCGGCGACGCTTTCTGGACCATCGTCCAGAACGGCGTCAAGCAGGCCGGCAAGGACATGGGCGACAGCGTCACTTATGAGAGCGACGGCGACCCGACGAAACAGGCCGCGCTGATCGACGCGGCGACCAACGCCAAGCCGGACGGGCTGGTCGTCTCGATGGCAAATCCGCCGGCGCTCAAAGCCGCGATCGCACGGGCGGAGAAGGCCGGCATCCCGGTGATCACGATCAACTCTGGCGAGGCTGAGTCAAAGGCGTACGGTGCGCTCTCACACATCGGCCAGGACGAGGTCGTCGCCGGGCGCGCCGTCGGCACCCAGCTCAAGACTGACGGCGTCCACCACGCGATATGCGTGATCCAAGAGGCGGGCAACGTCGGGCTAGAGCAGCGTTGCGACGGCGTCAAGCAGACCCTGGGCGGCACCGTCACGAACATCCAGGTGGACAACAACAACCTGCCGGCCGCGCAGACGATCATCAAGACGAAGCTGCAGTCCGACACGTCGGTCGACGCCGTCGTGACACTCGGCGCGCAGGTAGCCCAGGTCGCCGAGGGCGCGATCTCGCAGGCTAACTCCAAGGCCGAGCTCGCTACTTTCGACCTCAACGGCGACGTCGCGAAGGCAATCGAGCAGGGCAAGATCGCGTTCGCTGTCGACCAGCAGCCGTACCTGCAGGGCTACCTGGCGGTCGTGATGCTCACGCTCTACAAGTCGAACCTGAACGTGCTCGGCGGCGGGCAGCCGGTGTTGACCGGCCCCAACTTGATCACAAAGCAGAATGCCGCTGCTGTGGCACAGCTCGCCGCCGGGGGCACACGATGACCGCCGCGACCGCTCGCGTCGACGAGCGCGTCGCCCACGTCGGAGTGCTGCGCCGACTGCTGCTCAAGCCGGAACTCGGCGCGCTCGTCGGCGTCATCGTGATCTTCGTATTCTTCGCGGCGCAGAGCGACGTCTTCCGCTCCTGGAACGGTGCGGCCAACTGGCTGGACGTCTCGTCCGCATTGGGCCTGATGGCGGTGCCGGTGGCGCTGCTGATGATCGGCGGCCACTTCGACCTGTCGGCGGGCGTGCAGACAGCTACTGCCGGGCTCGCGACCGGGATCATGACGACGTATTGGGGGCTGCAGCTCTACGCGTCGTGGGCGGTGTCGCTCGCTCTCATGTTGACGATCGGGTTCATCAACGGCTTCCTGGTCACCCGCACGGGCTTGCCCAGCTTCATCATCACATTGGGCATGTTCCTCGGGCTGCAGGGGCTCAACCTCGGTGTCACCAAGCAGGTCACCAACCAGGTGCAGGTGAGCAACATCGATCTCGTGCCGGGCTACCACGCTCTGAACAACATACTGGCCAGTACGGTGACCATCGGCGGCGCCAAGTTCCCCATCGCGATCATCTGGTGGGTCGGGTTCACAGTGCTCGGCTCGTACCTGCTGCTCAAGACTCGGTTCGGCAACTGGATCTTCGCCACGGGCGGCGACGCGAATGCCAGCAAGAACGTCGGCGTGCGCACCGGCCGTACCACGATCGCGCTGTTCATGATGGTCTCGTTTATGGCGTGGTTCGTGGGCAACACGCAGCTCATCCGGTTCACCTCCATTCAGGCGCAGAGCGGTATCGGGCAAGAGCTGTACTACATCGCCGCCGCGGTGATCGGCGGCTGCCTGCTCACCGGTGGATTCGGTTCGGTCGTCGGCGCCTCGCTCGGAGCGCTGATCTTCGGCATGACCGAGGTGGGCATCGTCAACGTCGGCTGGAACTCTGACTGGTTCAAGCTGTTCGTCGGCGTGATGTTGCTGCTTGCCGTGCTTGCCAACCAATTCACCCGCCGGCTCGCCGAGCAGTCGAGGAGATAGCCATGACCGATGTCGAGGTACGTGAAGTCGTCGAGCCGCCCAAGGCCGACGTCCCGATGCTGGAGATCCGTAACATCACGAAGATGTTCGGCAGCGTCATCTCGCTATCGGACATCTCGACCACGGTGCGAGCCGGTCAGGTGACCTGTGTGCTGGGCGACAACGGCGCTGGCAAGTCCACGCTGATCAAGATCTTGTCTGGCGTGTATCAGCCGGACAGCGGGCAATTGCTCGTCGACGGCCGGCCGGCACGATTCAGCACGCCACGCGACGCGCTGGACGCGGGCATCGCGACCGTGTTCCAGGACCTCGCGGTCGTGCCGCTGATGGCGGTCTGGCGCAACTTTTTCCTCGGCTCGGAGCCGACGAGGGGATGGGGTCCGTTCAAGCGCTTCGACGCGGGCCAGGCCAAGAAAGTCACCCGCAAAGAGCTCGCCGACATGGGCATCGACATTCGCGACCCCGACCAGCCGGTCGGGACGCTCTCCGGTGGCGAGCGCCAATCCGTTGCGATCGCGCGCGCGGTCCACTTCGGTGCGCGGCTGCTGATTCTGGATGAGCCCACGTCCGCGCTCGGCGTCAAGCAGGCGGGCGTGGTGTTGAAGTACATCGTCCAGGCGCGCGACCGCGGGCTCGGCGTCATCTTCATTACCCACAACCCGCACCACGCCTACCCGGTGGGCGACCGGTTCCTGCTGCTGAAACGGGGCCGCAGCCTCGGCGACTTCGCCAAGTCCGAGATCTCACTGGCTGAGCTCACCCGATTGATGGCGGGCGGTGCCGAGCTGGAGGCGCTGGCTCACGAGCTGGAGCGTGGTTCCGGCGATGTCGGCGACGTGGGGCGCGAGCTGCTCGAAGACACGGAAACCCTCGGCTGATCCCAGCACGAGTTGGGTGTCACCGGTAACGCGCCGGCTTCTCCGGAAGCTCGACGGCCGCTCGTCCCATCGTGAGCGCGGTGACGCCGGCGCGTGCCACAACGCACGCGATGTACCCGTCCCACGCGGTGGCTCCGCGTGCCTCACCGGCGCGTACGCCGTCCACCCAGTCCGTGAGTTCAAGGCGGTATGCGTCGGCGAAACGCTCCCTCCAGTCGGCTGTCACCGGGCCGGACGCGCTGGCCCGGCCGTGTTCCCCGACGAGTTCGCAGTGGACGTCATAGCCGTAGCCGGCGTTGACGAACACTTCGGCCTCCACCACGACCCCCGACACGGTCTCGAAGACGAGCAGCACCGGATCGGCGAGCGCGGCCGATCGGCGCGGCCGGTGCACCGTGACCGCTGCGATCTCGTCGCCGAACAGCCAGCGGGTGATGTCGATTTCGTGCCCAGCCGAGTTCGTGATCACCATGTCACTCCCGAACCAGCCCGGTGCGCTGACGTTGCGGTGCACGCAGTGCATGATCAGCGGCGCGCCTAGATCACCGGCGTCGAGGGTGTGCTTGAGCGCGACATAGCCCGGGTCGTAGCGGCGCATGAATCCGACGCTGATCAGCCGGCGGCCGACTTCCGTCTCGGCGGCGACGATGCGCTGACAGCCGGCGACATCGGCGGCAAGCGGCTTCTCGCACAACGCCGGCTTTCCAGCGGCGAGGCACGCCAGCACGAACTGCTCGTGTGTGGCGTCGGACGAAGCGATCAGCACAGCGTCGATGTTCGGGTCTTTGATCAGCGCGAGCGGGTCGTTCACGACGCGAACGCCGATCAATGCCGCCCGGGATGCATCGGCGTCCGACACCGCCTCGACAGTGGCGCCAGGGACTGAGTCGCGCAGCGTGTACGCATGATCGGTGCCCATGATGCCGGCGCCGATGATGCCGACCCGTGCCGTCATAGCTTGGCCAGGAATTCGATGCTGCGCCGCACGTCGTCGACCGGCCCGCCGCCGACCCACGGCGCGCCGTCCAGCGCGCAATCCTGTTCGAGCACGTACCAGCCTTGATAGCCCACCGCTTGCAGCGCGCCGACAATGCCGGCGATGTCAAGGTCGCCGTCGCCGAGTGGCGTGTACAGACCCTGGCGTACGGCGCCGACGTAGCTGTCCTCGAGCGCAGTCTTGGCCAGCGACGCGCGGACGTCCTTGAGATGGACGTGTGCCACGCGATCAGCCATCGAGCGCACCAGCTCGAGCGGGTCGGTGCCGCCGATGAGCAGGTGACCCGTGTCGAGGCAGAGCGGCACATCGCTCGAGTCGAGGAGGCGCAGCACAGCTTCGCGTCCTTCGATCGCGGTGCCGACGTGCGAATGCAGCGACGTTGCGAGTCCGTGTTCACCGGCCAGATCACGGACCCGATCGAGGTTGCCGAGCAGCGTCCGCCACTCGGCATCGTCGAGAGGCACCCGGTGCTCGTAACTGCCGTCGACCGAGCGCGCGGCCAATATCACCATCTCCGCGCCCGCGTCGGCCAGGGTGGCCATCGCGTCGTCGGCCTCACCCAAGTCCGTGCCTTCGACGTGTAGCACCACTGGCAGGAACCCGCCCACCAGGCGCAGCCCGTGCCGCTCGAGCAACTCACGCACCTGCCCCGAGTGGTCGCCGAGGTAGCCGGTTGGGCCTAGCTCCGTGGCCCGCACGCCCACCGAACCCATCTCGGAGAGCACGCGCTCGGCGGGCATCTCGTAGCCCCAGTCGGGCGCCTCGCACACCCCCCACGAGATCGGCGCGGCAGCGATGCGGTCGGCGAGCGAAACGGGCACGCGGTCTCCTCTAGAGCGCTCTAGTACCTTGACGTATCCTCGCCGCACAGCTCTGACGATGTCAAACGGGGATGACGAGTGAACGCGAGCCGCCCACCGACGCTGGAGGACGTCGCCGCGCGCGCCGGGGTCTCCCGGGCGCTCGTGTCGATCGTGGTGCGCGGCGTCCCCGGGGCGAGTGAGCCGACGCGACAGCGAGTGCTCGAGGTCGCAGACGAGCTCGGCTATCGGCCCGACTCGCGCGCCCGGCTGTTGGCCGGGAGACGCTCGCGCCTGCTCGGAGTCACGCTTGCGCTGGACCATCCGTTCCATGCGGACCTTGCCGAGGGGCTCTACAGCGCCGCTGAGCGACACGGGTACGAGGTAGTGCTCAGCGCCGTGACGCGCGACCGCAACTCTCGCCGGGCGATCGACACACTGCTCGACTACCGTTGCGCGGCGGCCCTGCTCATCGGCCCGCCCGTCCGCGAGCCCTGGTTGTCGGCGCTGGCCGAGCGGCTACCCGTGATTGTGCTGGGACAGCGCTCGCGCAGCCGGGCCGTCGACGTGATCCGCACCGCGGACGAGGCAGGGATGCGGCTGGCCGTCGACCACCTCGTCGCGCTCGGCCATGGCGAGATCGCGCACGTGGACGGCGCGCGCGGGCCGGGTGCCGCAGCGCGGCGCGGCGGCTACCGGTCGGCGATGCGCCGGCACGACCTGACGCCACGGGTCGTCGCGGGTGGGCCGGCCGAGGAGGACGGCGCCGCGGCCGCCCGGGCACTGCACACAGCACCGCCCACCGCAGTGCTCACGTACAACGATCGATGTGCGGTCGGGCTCCTCGACGTGTTCGTCCGCAGCGGCATCGCGGTACCGGGCACCGTCTCGGTCGTGGGCTACGACGACAGCCAGGTGGCTCGCTTGCCCTACCTGCGACTCACGACCGTAAGTCAGGACGCCGCGCAGTTGGCCACACTCGCCGTGCGCCGAGCGGTTGCCCGGCTCGAGCATGAGCCGGTCAGCGAGCGCGAGCTGGTGCTCACCCCGCACCTCGTGGTGCGCGGCACCACCGCGCCGCCGAGATAGGGTCGCCGCCCGGGCCCGTTCGACAATGTCATCAAGCTGACGTACTTCGTAGGCGTCATCCCATAGGCGCCGCCGACTCCACGGGAGTCTCGGGTCGGCGCGCCAGCAGCACGCCGACCGCGGCGAGCAGCAGCACCGCGCCGAGCCAACCCAGCGCGGTAAGCGTCTCGCCGAGCAGCACGACGGCGAGCAACGTGGCGACGAGCGGCTCGAGCAGCGTCAGCACCGCGGCGACCTCGGCCGACGTGGTCCGCAGGCCGCCGAAGAACAGCGCGTAGGCAAGCACCGTCGGGACGATGCCCAGGTACAGCAACGCCGTCGCGGATCGGCCGTCGACCGGAAAGCCGAGCCCGGCCACCGCCGCTGCGGGGAGAAGTGTCAGCGAGCCGACAATGCTGGCGGCACCGGTGAGCGTGAACGCATCGCCCGCGGAAGCAAGCCGCTGGCTGAGCACGGTGGATGCCGCATAGGCCAGCCCGGAGCCCAAGGCGGCAAGCGTTCCCGCCAGCGGATGGGGCCCCGAGGCGGAATCAGTCGATGTCGTGATCAAGCCGAGCCCAGCGAGCGCGCAGCCCAATGTCGCGAGCGCGGTCGGTGTCGGCCGACGGCGGCGCGCCGCCGCCGAGGCGCATGTCACCGCGATCGGCGCCGTGCCGATGCACACCAGCGTGGCGATGCTCACGCCGACGTCGTCGACGGCGACGTAATACAGCGCCTGACTCACGCCCAGTGACGCTCCGGCCAGCGCGAGCACGCCGAGCCGGCGCCGGCCGGCGGACGCGACGAAGCGGACGATGGCGGGACCACGCCCGGCGGCCAGCACGAGCGCTGCGACGAGCGTCCGGTAGAAGGCAATCGAGGTGGCCGCGAGACCGCTGTGGGTGTGCACAGCGTGGGCGACGATGCCGGTAGTCCCCCACAGGACGGCCCCGCCACTGATCGCGAGCACACCCGTCCGGGCGCGCAGCGACGACATCGACGAAGTAAGTACAGCCATGGAATGCGCTCCAAGATCGATCCGGCGAGGAACGTCTGGGGCGCGACAACGAATCGCGCAACGCCGGCCATCGCCAGGAATGGCGGACGTTGCACGATGGGCGACAACGCGCTGGGCGCGCCCCGCTCAGGAGCGCGGTGGCGGGAGAATGCAGTGACGTAGCGGCACGGTCGCAGCCTAGCGGCGCCGGGCGTGCCGTGGCCAGGCAATTGCGCTCTGGGACAATGACCCATCCCTCACGAGAGGAGGGCACCCGTGACGGACATGTCGCCATCCGCCGGCGCGGTGCCGCCTGAGCTCGCCGTTCCGCGTCAGGCGCCTGATCGCAACCTCGCGCTGGAGATCGTCAGAGTGACCGAGGCAGCGGCGATGGCAGCAGGGCGCTGGGTGGGCCGCGGCGACAAGAACGGCGGCGATGGCGCCGCCGTCGACGCAATGCGCACGCTGATAGGCACCGTTTCGATGCGCGGCGTCGTGGTAATCGGCGAGGGTGAGAAGGACAACGCACCCATGCTGTACAACGGCGAAGAGGTCGGCGACGGTACCGGGCCGGCGTGCGACGTCGCCGTCGATCCGATTGACGGCACCACGCTGATGGCAAAGGGCATGCCGAACGCGCTTGCGGTGATCGCCGTTGCCGGGCGCGGCGCCATGTTCGACCCGTCCGCCGTGTTCTACATGGAGAAACTCGCAACCGGTGCCGAGGCGGCCGACGTCGTGGACATCACCGCACCGCCGGGCGAGAACGTGCGGCGCGTCGCGAAAGCCAAGCGCGGTCACCCCGAGGACGTCACGGTCTGTATCCTCGACCGACCCCGCCACGCGCAGCTTGTCGACGAGGTACGTGCAGCGGGTGCGCGGATCAAGTTCATCACTGACGGCGACGTAGCCGGCGCGATCATGGCGGCGCGCCCGGGCACCGGCGTCGACCTGCTGCTCGGTATCGGCGGTACGCCCGAGGGCATCATCGCGGCGTCCGCGCTGTCATGCATGGGCGGCGTAATCCAGGCTCGGTTGTGGCCCCGCGACGATGTGGAGCGGCAGAAGGCGATCGATGCCGGGCACGACCTTGACCGCGTGCTCACGACACGTGACCTTGTCGGCGGCGACGACATCTTCTTCGCGGCCACCGGCATCACCGACGGTGAGTTAGTGCACGGCGTGCGCTATTACGCGGATTCGGTACGGACCGACTCGATCGTGATGCGCTCGAAGTCGGGCACAATTCGCGTGATCGACTCGCTGCATCAGCTGGGTAAGCTACGCGCCTACTCGTCTGTCGACTTTGACCGGAACTAGGGAGCTCCCATGTTGGTCGTTACCACGAACGACATTCCGGGCTGGGAGATCCAGCGCGTGTGCGGCGAGGTCTTCGGGCTGACGGTCCGTTCCCGCAACGCGTTCTCGCAGTTCGGCGCCGGGCTGAAGTCGCTGATGGGCGGCGAACTGCGCGGCATGACCGAGAACCTCACGAACAGCCGCAACGACGTCATGGCTCGCATGCTCGAGGCGGCCCGCGCTCGTGGCGGCAACGCGGTCATCGGCATGCGGTTCGACACGTCCGAGATGGGCGACGTCTGGACGGAGATCTGCGCGTACGGTACTGCCGTGGTGGCCGTGCCGGTCACCGACGCCGCCCGCGAGACCGCCGCCCAGCTGGGCTACGGCGCGCCTGTTTAATTCGCCGGATGTGTCGTTCCGGCACCGCCCCCGAGGGGCGGATGCCCCGGGCCAGTCCGCGCCTTCGGCGCGGGCCGCGCCGCGGCCGGCGGGCTCTTCGCGCAAGCGCTCTGACTTAACCGCCGGCTCTTCGCGCAAGCGCTCATCGCGGTAACCCTACGATCGGGAGCATGAGCGATCAGGAGTTCCGCATCGAGAAGGACTCGATGGGTGAGGTGCGGGTGCCCAAGGACGCGAAGTGGC
Organism: Jatrophihabitantaceae bacterium; assembly: GCA_035263725.1. Lineage (GTDB taxonomy): Bacteria > Actinomycetota > Actinomycetes > Mycobacteriales > Jatrophihabitantaceae > DASXRA01. The sequence continues at coordinate 16,564 of DATFRC010000056.1, forward strand.
GCGCGCAGACCCAGCGGGCAGTCGAGAACT
>DATFRC010000057.1:0-24269 GCA_035263725.1 Jatrophihabitantaceae bacterium
CGAGAATCGTGTTGCGGGTGTCGCCGCCGGTGATGCCTTCCAGGCCGAAGCCCATGTAGAGGGTGTCCGCCGTCTCGACGACGGCTGCCTCGGGGAAGCTGCCCGCAGATAGGCGCTCGAAGTTGTTGGCGTTCGTCGCGCTGTCGCTGGGCTGGGTCGCCGTCCAGCCGTCGAGGCCCGTCTCGAAGGACGTGCTGCCCTCGCCGGTCGAGACCGCGATGTCGTCGACGAACATGCCGAGCCCCTGGGTGGCCCAGTCACTGACGTACGTGATCGACACCTCGGCCGTCTTGCCGGCGAACGCCGAGAGGTCCACGTCCCACTGCTGCCAGCCGGCCGAGTTGCCAGATGCTGCGTTCCACGCCCCGGTGGTGCCGATCGGGCTGCACGTCGTATCCGCGTTGAGCGTCTGGTAATGGTCCAGCTGCGGGTGCAGTGTCCGCCAGCCCGCCGGGCAGCTCTGGCCGGTGGCCTGGCTGGTGTGGCCGTTCTTGTCGGGCAGCGTCGTCCAGTCGTTGCCGCCCGCCGTGCGGGCCTCCACGAACACGTGGTCCCACTCCGGCTCGGTGTCGTACGACGTCCAGAAGGACATGTCGGCCCCGCCGGCCGGGACGTTGATCGTCCGGGTCAGCCGCTTGTACGACACGTCGCTGATCCGCGAGTACACGTAGAACGACCCGGTGTGCGGGTCGAACGGGCCGCCCGGCCGGTCGTACTTCGCCGCCGGAACGCTCTCGAACTGCGGATACTGGTCCGCGGGCAGCAGCGCGCTGGTCGGGATGAACGACGCACTGTGGTCCTGGTTCGCAGCGCTGTCGGCGCCGTTGAAGCCCCACGACATCCCGGTGAACGGATCGTCGGACCCGACGACGTCGTAGAGGCTGCCGGCCGGGTTCGCGCCGGCGTTCTCGTTGAGCAGACCGGCGCCGAACCAATATTCGAGGACGTCGTTCAGACCGTCGCCGGAGCCGCCGAGCGGGCGGCACCGCGGCGTGATCGCCGGGTCCGAACACTGCTTGTTCTCGAACGGGTCGAACAGCTGGTTGCCGTGCCCCTGCCCGTACTCATGACCCGCGTACTTGCCGGTGTAGAGCACCCGGCCGCCCTCGTTGAGGTAGTCGCGCACGGACAGCAGCTCGGTCAACGCAAGACGCGACGCATTGCCCGCGCCCCAGCCGGGCTCGCGGGTGATGACGTCGTCGCCGGTGTACCAGATGACGGCGTCGTAGTGCCCGAGCACGCCGAGCGGATCGGGTGCGGTCCGGCTGTTGGCGTCGACGTCGTAGACGTCATAGCTGATGCCGTTCGCGTCGAGGGCGTTCGTGTAGTACGAGAGGTATTTCGGCGCGGTGACTCCCTGCGCCGGCGACGCGCCCGTGTAGTCCTCGGCGGCGAGGATCAGCACGCGGTGGCGGGTGTTGCTCACGGCCTGGTAAGTGAATGCGTCGCTGGCTGCGTCGCCGCCTTCGAACCACACCTTGACCGAGTCGCCCGGGCTGGTGCCGGTGACCTGACCGCGCATGACCCGGTAGTAGTTGGCGTTGCCGACGCCGTATTTCAGGCCCTGCGTCCACTCCGACGTTGGCCCGCTGTGCACCGCGCCACCGTTGATCTGGTACTTCAACGTGATCGCGCCGAGGCTGCGCCGCGCGAGCACCCGCACGTCCTGCGGATCGCCGTAGGACTTGTCGAAGCGGAAGTCGAACATCGACAGTGCGCCGTTCTCCGAATCGACCTCGGTCTGGCTCAGGTAGAACGGCTTGGTGGTGGCGCCGACCGAGGAGTCCGGCGTCGCCACGTGGGTCGCCGACGTGGCGAGCGACAAGTCGAACGGAAGCGTCTTGACGAACTCGGCCTGCACGGCCGCCTCGTCGTCCGGGAACACAAACCCGCAATTTGTGCAGCCCTCGTCCAGCTCAGGGGTGAACGAGATCGTGCCGGCGTGCTTGTCGGCGTAGTCCGTTGTCTCTCCGTTCGTCACGTAGAGCTCGTCCGAGCTCAGGCCCGGGTCGAATCCGGCAATAGCCGGGTGCGCGTCGGTGCCGGCGAGCGCGGTGTAGATCGGGTTGTCCGCGTCGGGCGTGCCGACCTGCCAGCCCTGCGGGAAGAGGATGTACGGCCCGAACGAATGGAAGTTCGACTGCAGCTTCGGCTTTATCCGGTCCAGCAGTCCCTGCATCGCCTTCGTCTCCGGCTCGGACGCCGCCGCGGGGCCGCGGTAGGTGTCGCTCGACGTCAGCGTCGACGATCCCTCGTTGTCGTAGTTGAAGTGCTCGTCGAAGTTGCGGTTCGGGTCGACGCCGTCCACGCCGGTGATCTGGCCGTCGCCGTTGTTGTCCCGCAGGTTCTTGCGCCACAGGCGCACGTGATCGAACGTGTACTGGTAGCCGTCCGGGTTCGCGACGGGGACGAACCACAGCTCGGTGCTCTTGAGCAGGTTCTTGATCGTCTGGTCGTTCGCCCGCGACTGGTCGACGAAGTAGTGCAGCAGCCGCCGGTCGACCTCGGTGCTGATCCATTCACGAGCGTGCTGCGTGGCGCTGTAGAGGACCGCGGGGCGGGCGCCGTCCGGGATGCCGCGGGCGCCCTGGGTGACCTTCAGCGCGAGCAGCTCCCGGCCCTGGTAGGTGTGACCGAGCACCTCGAGCTTGACCAGTTGCGGGTTGTCCCTGGCGACGGCATACATCTCGTCGCGGATGCCGCCCGGTTCGTCCCAGGAGCGGAAGACCTGGTAGCCGGACGCGGCTTGCGCGGCCGCGCGCTGGGCCTGCGAGCGACCCTGCTTGTCCCGGGTGACTTTGACGTCGTAGCCGCGGGCCTCGAGGCTGGCGCGCTCCGACGGACTCAGCACGATCTGGGCCTCGGTCATCGTGCCTTGGGGTTTGAGCGACACCACGTCGAGCCCGCTCCTGGCGAATCCTGCCGCGTCATCCGCGGGAGCTCGGACCGTGTACACGTCGAGGGCGTCGCCGCCCGCCGGTTTGGCGTGCGCCGCCTGGATCGCGGCGACGGAGCTGACGGCCAGCGCGGCCGCGGTGAGCAGGATGATGTGACGTCTCACGAGAACCTCCGGGGAACCTGTGTGGGGATGCGGAGATTCCTGTGAGGTTAGTGAGTATTCGCCATGACGGGAAGCGGCTGCACAGACTCAGCGGCGCTGTGTGTGCATATGGGTGGCCAGGGGCGGGATCGAACCGCCGACCTACCGCTTTTCAGGCGGTCGCTCATACCGACTGAGCTACCTGGCCGGGTATCGCGAACGCCGCGAGTTTAGCGGACGGGCGCGGCCGCGCGCGGACCGATAAGCCCCAGTGCTTCGTCGTACCGGGCAAGGATCAACTCGGCGATGGCGGGATGCGCGCCCAGCGGTTCCGCCACGGCGACGGCACCGGCTTCGAAGGCGGCAGCGCGCAGCGTGTCGAAGAACTGTCCCTCGCTGAGCAGGTACGTCGCGATGCCGAGCCGTCCGGGCAGCGCCGCCAACGAGTCGGCAAGCGACGCGCCAACGGTGAGTGGCTGCACGGGGCGGCCCAGCACCGCGGCCAGGTCGGCGGCCGCGGCGTCGAGATCATGCGCCGCCGATTCACGGGTGGACGGCGCCGCGACGAGAGCCACCGTATCGGCGGAATCGCCGCCGGCCGTGCCCAGCCGGGCGGCAAGGACCTCGCTGAGCACGCGGTCGGGACCGAGGTGGCCGGCCACCGTTGCCCGAGCGGCGGCCAGTGAGGGGATGTCGTCGTGGACGTGGTAGCCCGCCGACAGGAGCACCGGCACGACCACTACCGGGCCGGGCAGCGACGACAGCCGCGACGCCAGCCCGGGCTCCAGCACGTCCAGGAAGCACAGATCAACAGGGAGTCCCGGCCGCACCTCGCGCACCCGCGAGATCAACGCCCGCGTCGTAGCCTGACCGGCCGGTGACCGGGTGCCGTGCGCGGCGGCGAGCAGCGTAGGGCGCATCGGGACGCTCATAGGTCGGTGGCTTGGCCCACGCCGAGGGTTGTCCCGCATACCCGGCCGGTGACGTCCTGCGGCTTGAGGTACTGGGTCGACGCCGTGACCTGCGGCAATGCGCCCGGCGTGACATCGTTGGCCGAACTTGGCGCCGCACCGCGGATCTGGAAGCGCACCACCTTGGTGAACTGGCAGCTCGACGCGACTGATTCGATGCTGAACTCCGTCGGGGACGGCGGCTGCCCACGGTTGAGCTGGTCCAGCCCGCCGGCGCCGGTTGAGCCCTCGACCAGGTTGATGGGCGCGCCCTTCTTCTGGATGTCGTCCTCGGCATTCTGCGCGTGGGTGTGTCCGGAGTTGGTCTGCCGAATCTGCTTGCCCAGCTTCTTGACCAGTTGGGCGACGGCGACGGGCTCGTGGGTGGCGAAAAGGTCGAAGGTGCTGTCCTTTGGCACGTCGGAGGCCGCGGCGTCGACGGCCTGCCGTTCGAGCGGGTTGACGCGCGCGTCGTCGGCCGCTCCGTAGTCGCCTGGACCGCCGTATACCCGCGGATCGGGCAACGCCGCGATCGTCAGCCCGAACGCGCTCAACTGCTGGGCGCCGACCTGGTAGCCGCCCCCGTCGGTGCTGCGTGTTTTCGTGCCGATCACCGTGACGCCAGGGACGGACCGCATGATGGAGACGGTTGCCGGCGAGTCGTGGTTGCCGGCCAGCCAGAGCATCGGCGCCACCTTCGTGACCTGCCGCAGCTGGTCGAGGTAGCCGGCGGTCATCTCAGCGCGGGTGCCGAATTCCGCTTCGTCTCCGGTGTTGACGATCAGCTTCACGTCGAAGTTCGTCGCGTACTGCCTGACCAGCGGGTACGTGCTAGCAAGGTGCATGTCGGAGATGAACATGATGTTGAACGCGGTATCGGGGACGTCGGCCTGGTCGATGTGTTGCTGCAGCCCGGACTGGATCGCCGCCACACCGCGCAGCACGTCGAGCGCCTTGGCGCCGTGTTCGTAGTAGCTGTTCAGCTGTCCGGGGAACAGCGAGAGGGTGGCCAGCGTGCCGGACACGCGCGACTGACGCGGCCAGTCCTTGTTGTAGGTGAGCGCTCCGAACCCGGCGACCACCGCGATGACGGCCACCGCCGCGCCGAGCTGGCGCAGCCGGAGCCGCAGCTCGTGGTCGCGGCGGGGCAGGCCGCGTAGCTGGCGGATTGCCAGGTTGATGGCGGCGGCCGCGGCGAGTCCGAGCAGTACGCCGACGATGACCTCGCCGATCATCCAGGCGATGATCGCAGGCAGCTGATCGACGAGGTCAGTGCGCAGCCGCTCGGCGTAGGCCTGCGGATCGGTGGCCGCCTGCGAGGTGATGCGCACCAGGTCCACGTCCACCGGGGTGATGTGCGCACCGATCGGCAGGCCGTCGACGTGCGGGAACGTCCAGCTGCCGAACGACGTATCGGCGCTGAGCGTGTGCCGGGTGAGCAGGCTGCCCCTGATGTTGAAGCGGGCACCTCCCGCGGTCGCCCGGTACGGCAGCAGCTGAAGCATGGCTGCCGCCCCGGCTAGTGGCAGCCCGATGCGCAGCGCCCACCGGCCGACGAACGCGGCGACCACCGCCGCGGCATGCGCGGGCTGGCTGCGCACCGTGTCGACGGCAGCGCGCAGCCGTGTCTGGATGAGGGTCCTGCCTCTTCGAAGCTGTGAAGTCACGATCCTTTGAGTATGCGCAGCGGCTGCCTGCTACTTACCGTGTTCGGCGAACTCCGATCAGTGACGTCAGGAGGTGCCGAGCTGTCGCAGCCGCTCGCGGACCGCGTCGCGCCGCCGCTCGAGGATGCCGAGAATGGCCTGCTGCTCCTCTTCAGTCGTCAGATCCGCGGCGATCTCCTCCGAGTCTCGGACTTCGTCTTCCGTGTCGGCGGGCTGCTCGCTCACCCGCAGTTCGGCAATCTCGGCATCCAGGTCACGAAGTTCTTGGCGTAACTGCTCTGGCGTGGTGTCGCCTGTCATTCGCCGTCCTCTCGAAGGGTCACGCCGGGTGCTTGCCCTGCAAGATGGTAGGCGAGCATGGACCGGCCGGCCCGATGACGTACATCGGGCCGGCCGAGACCTGGGGTCACTCTGTCAGCCCGCGACGATGCCTTCACCGCCGGCCGCGCCCGGGACGGTGACGGCGCCGATCTGGGTGAGCGATCCGCCGGTCCCGATGCGGAAGGCATCGACGATGCCGTTGGCGCCCGTCTGGACGTAGAGGTAGCGGCCGTCCGAGGACACCGTCGCGTCGACCGTGCCGGCGTCGGTAGTCGCGTTGCCGAGCGCGGTCAGCGCGCCGCTGCCGTCGTCGCTGTAGCCGGAGAGGCTGGCACTGCCGGCGTTCGACGCGTAGAAACTAGAGCCGTTACGCACGATCCAGCACGTTGCGGATTGCCCCGTCGGCTCCCGGTCGACGAGGGCGAGCGTCCCGTCGGCGTTGATCGTGAACGTCGCGACCGCGTTCGCGGCCTCGGCGACGACGAGATGCCCACCCGTGTCGAAGGAGACCGCGAACGGGACCTGCCCAGGGTCGGGATTCACGACCGGCTGTGACGACAGCCCGCCGAACCGGTTCACGGCGAACACGTCGATGTCGCTGCCGTTGCCCTTGGTGGTGACCACGAGCTTTCGGCCGTCCGGCGTGAAGGCGACCTGTCCAGGCGTGGTCGTGAACTCGGGGGTCAGCGTCGGATCGAGGCCGAGGGGACGGTGCCACGAAGGCACCGGCAGGAGGTGCTGGCCGACCCGGAGGTAGCCCTGTACCGAACCGCCATTGCGGGCGTTCAGCACGTAGAGCAGGTTGCCGTGCACCGCGATGCTCACTGGGAAGGAGCCGCCGGAGCCGACTACTTGGCGGCGGAGCAGCCGATCACCCTGCACCGCGAACACGGTGAGCGTGTCGCTGCCGGCGTTGACGGCATAGAGCAGGCCGTTACTGCGGTCGTACACGAGCGAGCCCTGCGACGCCAGGAAATCGACAACGGCACCGGTGAGCGCGCCGCCGTTTCCGCCGGTGGGGTAGCTACCGGCCTGATGCAGGCTGCCGTCGCCGGCGCGGTCGTAAGCGACGATCGTGTTGCCTGCCACGTTGTCGGTCTGGACGAAGACCGGGTCCGAGTGCTGGCCGGGCGTCGCCTGGGCCGGCGCCGCGAGCAGGGCTGTGGCGACTACGGCGATCCCGCCGACGGCGGCCAGACGCGTGGAGTTCCTCATGACGCTCCTCAGCTGGGTGAGTGAACCTTGACGACTCCAGTTAGCCCTGGCCGGCCTCATATGCTTGCCTGCAGGCGCGTTGGGTAAGCGATCGGTAAGGCTTGCGTCTTCGCTGGCCGCCACCCCGTCGCATCGACTGATGTCAATGCGACGTGGCAGAATCGTGGCATGCCGACCATGAGACTGCCCCTGCTGTGCTGCGGGCCGCTCACCGGCGACGTCATCAGCCCCGGCGACGCCGAACAGCTTGCCCGCAAGTTCAAGGCGCTCGCCGATCCGACGCGGGTCCGGCTGCTGTCGCTGATCGCTGCCCACGAGGGTGGGGAAGCCTGCATCTGCGACCTGATCGACCCGGTCGGCCTGTCTCAGCCCACGGTCTCGCACCATATGAAGCAGCTCGCCGACGCCGGCCTCGTCACCCGCAGCCAGCGCGGCAAATGGGCCTACTACCGCATCGTCGACGACACACTCGCTTCGCTCTCCGCCGCGATCAGACCCGCCGCTGCGTAACCGCGACCCCCGGCCGCCGAGAAGGGCGTCCATAACGCCGGATTGCGACGAGTCGGCCGTTTGGCGTTGGTAGTGGCGGGGTAACTGTGTGAAGATCCCGCGCATGCACTCGGAATCCAGCGTGGGCGGCGTCGGGCGCCCCTGGTTGGAGCGGGTGCTCGATGTCGTGCGGCAACTCGGTGCGAGCCGTGACCTGGACGAGACGCTGAGCCGGATCGTCGAGGGCGTCGTGGATGTGCTGGCGTTCGACGCCGCCGCGATCAACGTCCGCACCGAGGACGGTGCGGCGCTGCGGGTGGCGGCTGTCGCCGGACCGCCGGAGCTCGAGCAGCTGCGCGGGCAGGACAGCCCGCTGGGCTACTTCGTCGACCTGCTCGACGCGTCCGAGCACTGGGGTGCCCTGCGCTTCTTCAGCCACGAACGCGACCAGGAGCCGGTCGACCGCGTCGCCAGGTGGACTCCGCACACGCCGGCGGCAGCGCAGCCAGGAGCTTGGCAACCCGGTGACGAGCTGATGGCGCCGTTGTACGACCGCGACGGACTGTTGATCGGGGTGCTGAGTGTCGACCAGCCTCGTAGCGGCTTGTTGCCGGATGACGAGCAGCGCGCCGTTCTGGAGCTGTTTGCCGCCCAGGCGGCCATTGCCATCGCCGAGGGCACGGCGCGCCGGCAGTCGGAGTCACGGCGCCGCGAGGCGGAGCGCCTATGGCAGTTGGCGTTCGAGCAGAACCCGGTCGGTTCCGCGCTCGTAGACGTCAACGGCCGGTTGCGGCAGTGCAACGAGGCGCTCGTCGACCTGCTCGGCTACTCGCGCGAGGAGCTGCTGGGGCGCACGTTCGCCGAGATCACGCATCCCGACGACATCGACAAGAACCTCGAGTTGTTCGCCGAGGTGATGGCCGGCAAACGGGAGACGTACGAGCTCGAGAAGCGGTACCTCCACCGCGACGGTCACGTCATCTGGGGCCTGCTGCACGCGGGTGCCGTCCGCGACGAAGACGGCGGAGTGCTCACCCTCGTGGGCCAGATCGATGACATCACCGCGCGTAAGCAAGCCGAGGAGCAGATCGCACACCGAGCCGGCCACGACCCGCTGACCGACCTGCCCAACCGGCTGCGGCTGGAGGAGGTGCTCGCGGAGTGCCTCGCCTCCGGAGACCCGGCGGGCGCGCTGTGTTGCGGCATCGATCGCTTCAAGACGGTCAACGACAGCCTGGGCCACGACGCGGGCGACGAACTGCTTCGGGCGGTGGCGGCGCGACTGCGGCAAACGCTGCCGTCCGGCATCGCGGTCGGCCGGATCGGTGGCGACGAGTTCGTGGCCGTCGTCCCGGGCGAGGCCGACCCGGAGGCGCTGCGTGGCATCGCCGGCTCGGTTCTAGCGGCGCTGCGCGAACCGATCCCGCTGCGCGGGTACCGGCACACCGTGAGCATGAGCATCGGCGCGACCGTGAGCAGTCCGCGGCATGCCCACCCGGACGAGGTGCTCCGCGACGCCGACCAGGCGCTGCGCCGTGCGAAGCGGCAGGGTCGCGCCCGCATCGAGTTCTACGACCCCACGCAGGACCATCCCGCCACTGCCGTCGACCTCGAGTTGGAAGAAGAGCTGCGTAACGCGCTCGACGCGGGCACCGGGCTGGTGCCGTACTTCCAGCCGATCGTCAGCCTGGACACGAACGCTCCGATGGGCTACGAGGCGCTTATCCGGTGGCAGCACCCGCAGCGGGGGCTGCTGGATCCGGACGACTTCCTGCCGATGGCCGAGCAGACCGGGCTGATCGCCCCGCTCGGCTGGCGCATGGTCGATTTGTGCTGCCAGGCCGCAGCGGATCAGCGGCTGACCGGCGGCTGGTCGCGCTGGGTGGCGGTGAATGTCTCAGGCAGCCAGCTCGGGCGCGCGCAGCTCGCGCTCGCCGTTCGGTCCGCGCTCGACGTCGCCAATCTGCCGCCGGATCGGCTGCATCTGGAGATCACCGAGACGGCGCTTGTCGAGGCTTCGCCCGCAGCAATCAAGGAGGTGCGCGAGGTCGCCGACATGGGTGTGCGCATAGCCTTGGACGACTTCGGCACCGGCTACTCGTCGCTGTCGTTGCTGCGTGATCTGCCTGTCAGCATCGTCAAGATCGACCGCAGCTTCATCAAGCCGATCGCGTCCGATCGCAACGCGCGCGCCATCGTCCGCAGCGTGATCGGACTGTGCGGTGAGCTGGGCGTGACCACGGTCGGCGAAGGCGTCGAGACCGAAGAGCAGATCACCTCGCTGCGGGCACTGGGCGCGACGCTCGCACAGGGGTTCCTGTTGGGCCGGCCGGCTCCGCTGGCGTAACCCGATCGGCGCGCAGGCGAGCTAGGTTACGTTTCGCCGCCGATATCCGTCTCGTACGCCTCGAAAACCAGGTCGGCCTCACGCCGGCGATGGCGGGCGAGGCGGTCGAGCAGGTCGGTGCCGAGCGCCCGGACCGCGTCCGGCGGACCGGCCGACACCCACGCGCGCATTCCGTCCAGCAGGTCGACGAGGACGGCGTGCTCGGCGGTAAGGCGGCCGACCGCGTGCGAGAGCCGGGGGGCAATCTCGACGACGTCGTGATGCAGGCCGTCCGGCCCCTCGGTGATCGTGAGATGCGTGTGCACATCGGCGGTCAGGTCGGCAAGTGCGATCGCCGCCCGACCCTGCCACACCGCAAGGCGTCCAGATGCCGGGGCGGCAAGCGCCTGTCGTAACGCTGCCATCGACTCGAGAAGTTCGGCGCGGCGGCTGCGTAGGGCGTCCAGCTCTGGTGCGAGCGTGGTGGTATCCCAACGGGCGTTCAATGCGGGCCTCCCCGGGGGCAAGGTGGCGGCATGTAGATGGTCGCAGCCCGCTGCCGATTCGTCTACGGTCTGTAAGCCCTGCTGTGGCATGGCAGGGTGGTGTCATGGGTGACCGGGTGCGCGAGATGTTCGAGCTGTGCTCGTCTGTCCTATTCGACATCGACGACGCCGGACGGCTGCTCATCGGAAACGACGAGTCCGGCTCCATGCAGCTTTACGAGCTTGCCCCGGACGGCCAGCGCAACGCGCTCACCGACCTCGGCGAGCCCTGCTGGGGGCGTTACCTGCCGGGACAGCGGGCCGTGGTCGTCTCCGCTGATGACGGCGGCACTGAGCGCGCCCAGCTGTGGCTGCGCGGCCTGGACAGCGACGTGACCGACCTCGAGCCCGTGGTCACCGACCCGGCCTACATCCACACGCTGCTCGACGTGGCGGCTGATCGCATCGTCTACGCCACGAACCGTCGCAACGGCGTCGACTTCGACGTAGTGCTGCGCACGGTGTCGTCCGGGGACGAGCAGGTGATCTGGGACCGCGGCGGCTGGTTCACCGCCGCGGCGCTGTCGCCTGACGGGCGTTATCTCGCGTTGCAGCGCGAGTCGCTGTTGCCCGCGTCGACGCAGTTGTTCCTGGCCGACATTGCGGCGGGCACAGTCGGGCCGATTACCGATCCCGAGCAGCCCGGCGAGTGGCTCGCGCCGCGCTGGCTGGGGAGCGCTGTGGTGTCCGGGTCCGACGCCGGCGCGCAGTTTCACTCGCTGCGTTGCTACGACGTCGGGACGCGAACCTGGGCGGTTCTGCTCGACGCCGAGGGCTGCGATCGCAACGCGTGGCCGTCGCCCGGCGGGACGCGGCTGGCCGTCGTTACGCGCGACGACGGCACGGATCGGCTCGCCGTATACGACGTCGCGGGGTCGGCGCTGTCCGGCGCGGTTGAGGTCGCGTTGCCACACGCCGGAGTCGTCAGCGTCCGCAGGGAGCTTCGCTGGTCGCCGGACTCGAGCGAGCTGGGCCTGGCGTTCTCCTCACCGATTCAGCCGGCGGAGGTTTACCTCTGGACGGATGGAGCGATCGCCCGCCGCACGGTCTCCAACCCGCAGCAGGCCACCGCGGGGCTGGTCGAGCCCTCCTCACAGCGCGTGCCCACACCGGATGGCGAGCAGGTGCCGGTGTTCGTCTACCCCGGCGGTCCTACGGCCGTGCTGGCGATTCACGGCGGCCCCGAGGCGGCATGCGTGCGGGACTGGTCGCCGGTGCACGCGGCGCTGGCGCTGGCCGGGCACACCGTCGTCGCACCGAACGTGCGCGGCTCGGCCGGCTACGGGCGCCGATGGGTGTCGCTCGACGACGTGGAGCTGCGCCTCGACTCAGTGGCCGACCTGGCCGCCATCCATGCCTGGCTGCCGTCGCTGGGCGTCGATGCACGTCGTGTCGCGTTGTACGGCGGGTCGTACGGGGGCTATATGGTGCTCGCCGGCTTGGCGTTCCAGCCTGAGCTGTGGGCCGCCGGCGTAGACGTGGTCGGCATATCGTCGCTCGTGACGTTCCTAGAGAACACGTCCGCATACCGGCGCGCCTACCGGGAGCGCGAGTACGGCAGCCTCGCGGACGACCGCGAGTTCCTCGAGAAGGCGTCGCCCCTGTCGCGGCTCGGCGACGTACGTGCCCCGCTGTTCGTCGTGCACGGCGCGAACGACCCGCGCGTCCCGCTGAGCGAGGCGGAGCAGATCGCGGCCGCGCTGCGTTCACGGGCCATTGAGTGCGAGCTGCGCGTCTACTCGGACGAGGGCCATGGCCTGGCCAAGCGCGCGAACCGTCTCGACGCGTATCCCGCCATGATCGCTTTCCTGGCCCGCCACCTGCGCCCCTCCGTTTCGGCATGATCTTGGACTTGCGGTTGCTATCCAGCCACAAGTCCAAGATCACGCCATCAGGGGCGACCGAGTTCGACGGCGCGGGCGCGCAGCCAGTCATCGACCTCGGCAACCCAGGCCAGGCCCCCTTCCCGGATCGCCGACGGCGGGTAGTGCGTCACGGCATAGCCCACATTGGTGAGCTTGTTGTGCCGGGCCATCGTGGCCTTCCACTGCGCCTCCGACAGGTGGTATTCGCGACTGTCGATCTCGAGCACGGCGCGTAGCTTGCGCCACAGGACGTCGGCCACCGCGATCACCCGACCCGCGTGGACGATCGGAACGTTCAGTTCGAACGTCGGCACGCCGCCCATGCGCAACAGCTCGGCGGCTTCGGCCTCCGCGACGGAGCGCGCTCCGGCAGCCGCGTCAGCCAAAGCGCGTCGAAGTGCCGCGCTGTGGCGACGCGGCGCACACCGAAGCTGCGCGGTTAGTTCCTCGACTGAGCAGAGTTCGCGCTGGACCGCCGTGGTGACCAGAGCCCGGACCGGACGGGTACGCCCGTGCAGCAGCGCGGTGTCGACGACCGCGCGAGCCAGCGACACGACGCGGGCGAGCGGTAGCACGGGATCATCGGCGGCCGTCACGCGGACCGGCAGCGGCGCCGCCACCTTGCGGATCCAGACGTGCCCCGCGCGCCGGCTGCCACCACGCGTGGTCAGTACGAGCACCTCAGGCCTCGGCGGCGCCGGACTGCCGATGCCGGCGAGCCGAACAGCGTCCCATCCGCTCAGCGCGCCGTGTGATCCGGTGATCGCTAGGCCTGCGAGCGCCCAGTCGGCCCGACTTGGCTCGTCGGGCCGAGTGAGCACGACACCGCGAGCCAGCTGACGCCAGCACCCGCGGCCGATCTCGGTGCGCACCCGCGCCCGGCTAACGCCACACCTGTCCGCGATGGACAGCGTAAGCACACGAGGAAGATCGGCGGGCCGCATTGCGTCGAGCCTGGCTGGCGCGCGACCTGGCCCGCCAGGTCCGTGCCGACTCTGTGGATAACCGTTCAAGGGTCGCCCAGCCCGTTCGAGCAGCCTGCCTCCAACAGCTTCACGTGATCTTGGACTCGTGGTCGGATAGCGACCACAAGTCCAAGATCATCGCAAGAAGGGGGTGGGCTAGGGCGGCGGCAGCGACGCGAGGCGGTCCGCTAGGAAGCGGCGCTCCACCTCGTTCTCGGTGAGCATCAGCGCCTCCTCGTACGCCGTGCGTGCCTCGTCCAGCCGGCCAAGCTGGCGCAGGAAGTCGGCACGCGCCGCGGCGAGGTAGCCGTATCCGGCAAGCTGTGGCTCGGCGGCCAGCGCGTCGAGCGCGGCCAGCCCATCACACGGCCCGGATGCGAAGCCCACCGCCACGGCGCGGTTGAGTGCCACCACCGGCGACGGCCAGATATCGATGAGCAGGTCGTAGAGCCCCACGAGTTCGCGCCAATCGGTGTCGCCCCAGCTCGGCGCCTCGGCGTGGACGGCGGCGATCGCGGCCATCAGCGCGAACCGTCCCGGCGGGCGGCGGCGAAGCGCCTCACGCACCAGGGCGATGCCTTCGGCAATGGCTCCCTGGTCCCAGCGGGAACGGTCCTGATCGGCGAGCAGCAGCAACCGGCCGTCATCGGCCACCCGGGTGGAACGCCGCGCGTCGGTAAGCACGATCAGCGCGAGCAGCCCGGCTACGTCCGCATCCGCGGGCAGGAGCTGGCGGAGCATCCGGGCGAGGTCCAGGGCCCGCTCGACAAGGTCGCGGCGTACCAGGGAGGCGCCGGCCGGAGCGGTGTGCCCGGTGGTGTACAGCAGGTGGACCACTGTGAGCACCGCCTCGATGCGTTCCGGCCGCGCTGCCGCCTGCGGCACCTCGTAGGGGATGCGCGCAGCCGCGATCTTCTTCTTGGCGCGGGTGATGCGAGCTGCCATGGTGGGCTCGCTCACGAGGAACGCGTGCGCCACCTCAGCAGTGGTGAGCCCGCACAGCAGCCGCAGTGTCAGGGCCACCTGCGCGGGTTGTGCCAGCGCGGGGTGGCAGCAGGTGAAGACGAGCCGCAGCCGGTCATCCGGGATCTCGGGCTGGGGAGCGGGGTCGGGCTCGTCGAGAAGCAGCGGCAGCCGTGCTCGCAGTGAGGCGTCCCGGCGCAGCAGGTCCAGGGCACGCCGCCGTGCCACGGTGGTCAGCCACGCGCCGGGGTTGGCGGGGACGCCCCGCGAGCCCCACGTCGAGAGTGCGCGCGCGTAGGCGTCTTGGACGCATTCCTCGGCCAGGTCGATGTCGCGGGTAACCCGCACCGTCGCGGCGAGGACGAAGCCCCACTCGCGCCGGTGCGCTTCCGCGACTGCGGCCGCGACCTGAGAATGTGTCCGAGAAGCCCGCCGTCCCGCGGCAGACTCCTCGAACATATTCTCCGACATGCTCAGTCGAACACCCGGATCGGCCGGACCTCGACGCCACCGAACGGCGCCGGGACGTCCTTGGCGATAGCGATTGCGTCATCCAGGTTGGCCGCCTCTATCAGGTAATAGCCGCCGAGGCCTTCCTTCGTCTCGGCGAACGGCCCGTCTGTCACCGTCCCCTGGCGAATGGACGTCGCGGTGTCGCTGGCCCAGAGCGCCTTGCCGCCTCTGATTGCGGAGCCGTGCTTCTCGGCGAACGCGTTGTGTCCCTCGAGCGTCGAGTCGTACGCCGCCTTGTCGGCATTCGCCCAGGACTTCTCGTCCTCGTAGATCAGGATCAGGTACTCGGCCATGGTGGCTCTCTCCTCTCAGGCTCGCTCTTCGAGCCGTGCATTGCTTACGACGACCGGGAAGCGCTGGAATCGACGCGGCCGCTCAGACAGCAGCGCCGGGATGATGCCGGCCGCGGAAAGGCCGACCGCGACCCACAACGCTAGCGAGAACCGGTCGGTGAATGTCTGCGCGGAGGTGTACACGCCGGGGTGGGTGAAGGTGGCGGCGAGTACAGCCACGCCGCACACCCCGCCGAGCTCGCGGATCGCGCTGTTCACCCCTGAAGCGACGCCCACTTGCGCCGCGGGCACCGAGCCGACCACCGCGTTGGCCACCGTGGGGAAGCACATCGACGTGCCCACGCCGGCAACGGTAAGCGCCACGCCGAGTTCCAGATACGGCATGCCCGGACGGGCGATCGCGGCGACCCAGCCCAGACCGGTGCCCTGCAGGGCCAGTCCGAGAGCCATGAACGGCCGGTTACCGTAGCGGTCGGCCAGGGTGCCGGCGATCGGGGCGATCAGCATCGGGGTCGCCGTCCAGGGCAGAATGCGCAGGCCTGCCTCGAAGGGAGAGTTGCCCAGCGCCGTCTGGAGAAACTGCGACATCAGGAACACCGCGCCGAACAGCGCGGCGTACATGAAGAAGCTGACCCCGTTGGCGGTGACGAAGCCGCGGCGCCGGAACAAGGCGAGCGGCACCATCGGTGCGGGCGCCCGCCGCTCCCAGGCCAGGAACGCGCCGACGCCGGCGGCGCCGGCCGCCAGAGCGCCGAGCGTCTCACCGCTCGCCCAGCCCGCCGCGTTTGCCCGGACCAGCGCCCAGGTCAATCCGAAGAACCCCGCACCGGCAAGTAGCAGGCCCACGCCGTCCAAGCGGGCGCGTGGACCGAAGCTTTCCGCGAGCCAGCGCCGGGACAGCGGGATCAGCGCGGCGCCGATCGGGACGTTAAGCCAGAAGATCCAGTGCCAGCTGAGGCCGTCGATAACGGCGCCGCCGACGATTGGCCCGGCGGCCACAGCCAGGCCGGAGATGCCGCCCCACAGCCCAACCGCCATGCCGCGCTTCTCTGCCGGGAACGCCTCGCTGATCAGGGTGAGCGTGAGCGGCATGACGATAGCGGCGCCCGCGCCCTGCACCGCGCGGGCGGCGACGAGGGCACCGACGCTCGGCGCGAGCGCGGCCATCGCAGACGCCACGCTGAAGACGGCGAGCCCGACATTGAACATGCGGCGCCGGCCGAACCGGTCGCCAAGCGCCGCTCCGGTGATCAAGCAGCAGGCAAACGACAGGTTGTAGGCGTTGACCGTCCATTCCAGGTCGCCGAGGCTGGCGCCGAAATCGGTGCGCAGCACCGGCAGCGCGGTCGCCACGACCAACGTGTCGAGCGCGACCATGAATACACCGAGCGAGGCGAGGACGAGTGTCCAGCCCTGTCGGTGCTGGGTCGATTCCGTGCGCATCACGGTCCCTTTCCGAGCTGTCAGTGGTCATCACACCGACGAAGGGACCGTCCTCAAATCGACACCGCTACTGCGATTCGTCTTCTTTCACGACATGTGAGTCAGGACCAGGGAAGACCAGGCCCTCGTGCCCGTCGTCCCAACGCACCTGATACGGGGGCGTGCCGTCAGGGTGGGACACCGACAGGATGCGGGCTCGCCGAGCGTGATGCTCGGTGTCGCAGCCCTCGGTTACCAGCCAGTCGCCTGCTTGTGCGCGCATCGCGTCGCCTCCTCTCGAACGCGTCATGCTCCAGACTGCGCCCCCGCGCGGAGCGACTCAAGAGTGAGGGCGATGTCCTGCGGGGTTACCCGGCAGCAGCCACCGACCAGCCGGGCGCCGGCGGCGACCCAGCCGGGCGCGGCGTCCGGCTCGAATCGCGCCTCGCCGGCCCAGGCACGCGCTTGCCACGACTCGCCGCTGTTCGGGTAGACGAGGGCGGGCTTACCGCTGACATTCGCGGCCAGCTCAACCAGCCGTGCGGCGTCGGCCGGCGAGACGCAGTTGACGCCCACTGCGAAGACGGCGGGGCAGTCGCGCGCCATCGCGAAGGCATCGGCCGCCGGCTCGCCGGCCCTGGTACGCAGCCCTGTGCAGGTCAGCGACAGCCAGGCCGGGGCGCCGAGCCGGTCGAGT
This sequence comes from Jatrophihabitantaceae bacterium, assembly GCA_035263725.1. Lineage (GTDB taxonomy): Bacteria > Actinomycetota > Actinomycetes > Mycobacteriales > Jatrophihabitantaceae > DASXRA01. The sequence continues at coordinate 17,272 of DATFRC010000057.1, forward strand.
TCGGCCAGCAGCGCCTCGACCTCGGCCAGGCACGGGATCGTCTCGACGGCCAGCACATCCGCTCCGGCATCGGCCAGCACGGCCAGGCGCGGACGGTGGAACGCGCGTAGCTCGGCGACGGTGAGCCCGTAGTCGCCGCGGTATTCTGAGCCGTCCGCCCGTACCGCCCCGTACGGTCCGACGGATGCGGCTACCCAGCCGTCCTGTGCTTCTCGGGCTAGCGAGACGCTGCGGCGCAGCAGGGTGGTCGCGTCGGGCGGCGCCTGATAGCTCGCCGTTATCGCGACCTGGGCGCCCGCTTCGGCGAACGCGCGGTGCGCCGCGACGATCTCCTCCGGGGCGTCCTCGATCAAGCGGGCGGACCAAAGCGCGGTGGACAGGAGGTTGCCACGTCGCTCGAGCTCGGTGGCGAGCCCGCCGTCGAGTAGCACGACGTCGTCCCGGATCACATCGGTGAGGCTGCGCACACTGTCGAGTGTAGTTACATAATGACATTATATAATTTTCGATGATGGACGAGGAGATCGCCGAGGGGCTGCAGCGGCTGACGCGTTGGGCGATCCGCAGCACGCCGAAGCAGATGAGCATGACCGCGCTGGGCACGCTGGGCTCGCTGTCCTCAAGGCCGCTGCGGGTGTCCGCTCTCGCCGAGCGCGAGGGCACGACGCAGCCCGGTATGACGGCGCTGGTGAACCGGCTGGCCGCCGCCGGGTACGTGCAGCGAATCGCTGACCCGACCGACGGGCGGGCCACCCTCGTCCAGCTGACAGCGAAGGGCGAACGCACGCTGGCCGATCGTCGGGCAGCACGTACCGCCGCCCTACGTGATCACCTCCGGGCGCTGCCGCCCGAGCACCGCGAGGCACTAGCCGCGGCCCTACCCGCTATCGACTACCTGACATCCGGACTGGACAAACCGCATGACCGACAGAACTAGCCCGTTCCGCCAACCCCGGGCCGTGTGGGCCGTGGCCTTTGCCTGCGTGGTGTCGTTCATGGGCATCGGGCTCGTCGACCCGATCCTCGCGTCGCTGCGCGACAAGCTGCACGCATCACCGGCCCAAGTGGAACTGCTGTTCACCAGCTACCTGGTGGTCACAGCGGTCGCGATGCTGGTCACCGGCTGGGTGTCGAGCCGCATCGGCGCTAAGCGGACGCTGATCGCCGGCCTGGTGCTGATAGTGGTGTTCGCCGCCGCGGCCGGGTCGTCCGACACGATCAACGGGATCGTGGGCTTCCGGGCCGGTTGGGGACTCGGCAATGCGCTGTTTATCGCGACGTCACTGGCCGTGATCGTCGCCTCCGCCAGCGGCGGCTTCGCTGGCGCGATCGTGCTCTACGAGACGGCGCTGGGCGTGGGCATTGCGCTCGGACCGCTTCTGGGTGGCGCGCTGGGCCAGGTGAGCTGGCGCGGACCGTTCTTCGGCGTCTCGGTGCTCATGGCGATCGCGCTGATCGCGACCCTCGTATTGCTGCCACCGACGCCACGACCGGCCCGGCGACAGCGGCTGCGCGAGCCACTCGTCGCGTTGCGGCATCGCAGCCTGGCCACGACGAGCGTCGTGGGCCTGCTCTACAACTGGGCGTTCTTCACCCTGCTCGGCTACTCGCCGTTCCTCATGAACATCGCGAGCCCGGAGAAGCTCGGGCTGGTGTTCTGTGCCTGGGGGGTGCTCGTCGCGGTCTTCGCGGTATGGGGCGCGCCGTGGCTGAAGGCACGCTTCGGCACGCCGCGGACGCTCTACGGCAATCTCGTGCTGATGTCCCTCGTCATGGCCACGATCGGTATCTGGCCGGATCACCCGGCCGTCGTCATCGTCGCGGTGATCATCGCGGGGGCGTTCATCGGCGTGAACAACACCCTGGTGACGACCGCCGTCATGAGCATCGCGCCGGTCGAACGGCCGGTGGCCTCGGCCACGTACGGGTTCGTGCGCTTCATCGGCGGCGGCCTGGCGCCGTTCGCCGCAGGCAAGCTGGTTGAGCACTACAACGCGCACGTGCCGTTCCTGATCGGGACGGCAGCCGCGCTGGTGGGCGCCGTGGTGCTGAGCACCGTCCATCGCGCGCTCGATGCGGCCGATCGCGGCGAGATCCTCCAGCCGGAGCTGGGCGAACTCGCTCGCGTCGAGCGGGAGGACGCGCTGCAGGTGGGCGCCGCTCTGGGCAGCGAGGCGTAAGCCCGTCAGCGGACCCCCGAGCCGCGGATTCGGTCAGCGGACCCGTCTCGTCGGCCCGACGAGGACGACCTGCCCGGATGACGCCGGGCCGCCCTGCGCGGTCTGGCGGGTGACTGTCATCGTGCCGTAGTCGCTGGGTGGGACACCTGCCCACAGCGTGACGTCCCTGCCCTCGTTGAACGTTCCGATAGGGATCGCGGTCCCTGCCGCGTTCTTGAGCCACGCCTGGTAGAAGCGCCCGTTGTCGAGGCGCGGCAGCCCGACCGCGTCGAGATGAATCCGCCAGCCACTCGAGGTCTGCGTCAGGGTTGCCTGGCCTGACGCGCCGGGCGCGAGCTGCGTGCCACTCAGCGTGGCCGCGAACTTCATTCCGCTGGGACCGCCGCTCGAGACCGCCACAGTTATCCCGATAGCGAGGCCTGCTGCCAAGATGATCGCCGCGGCAATACCGAGAAACGTGTAGTGCCGCCGTCGCGGTCGAGCGGTTCTGATCCGCGAAACGGGGGTGGGCCTGGAATCCGGCGCGCGTTCGCTCGCCGCGCTGCCGATGGCGGCTACGACGCGCTGCTCCAAGCCCGGATCGGGTTCCGCCCAGAGCGCCTTGTCGGACAGCATCTTCTGGAGCCGTTGGGTTTCTGCAACGTCGGCCGGGCTGAGCGGCGGATCCCCGACCCCGGCGAGGTGAGCGATCCGATCTTCCTGATTCATCGTGGCTCACCTCTCTCCGGGCCGGACGTCGTGGCGCCGGCAGCGGCGTCACCTCCGCGCAGGTGCGCGAGCAGGTTGACCAGTCGGCGGTGGGCTCGAAACGTACGCGACTTCACGGTACCGAGCGGAATGTGCAGCCGTTCCGCGATCTCGGAGTGACTCATCCCGGCGAAGTGTTGCAAACGGACGACTTCCCGATCCTCGGCAGGCAGCGAGTCGACAGCACGACGGACCTCCCACATCTCGTAGAGCTGATCCAGTGACGGTGGGTGGCTGACCAGCGTCGCTTCGGCCGATTCGAGGTCGCTGTGCGTCTCATGACGGCGGGAGCGCCGGTAGACGTCGATCGCCGCGCGTCGGGCGATCGTTGCCAGCCATGGCCCGAGGGCTCGTGCCGGATCGTAAGCGGGAGCCGCCCGCCAGGCCTGCAGGAATGCCTGCTGGGTGGCATCTTCGGCGAGGCTCGCATCGCCGAGCACTTTGAAGGCAACTGAGTACACCAGTCGGCCGTAGGCCTGGTAGACGGCACGGACGGCGTCGGCGCTGCCGGCAGCAAATTCCGCAGCCATTTCGGCGTCCCCCATCACCACCGTGGTGACGCTACTCCCGATCACGTCCCAATCACCGTCCATTACCAGCGAGCACCCATCGACTAGGTACGCAGCGAGGGGCGCGTTCGGTTCCCCGGAGAAATGCGCGAACTGCTGGGGAGTGGCGGGCCGTAGCTCTGCCGGAACTTCCAACTGCCGATGGAGGAAGACATGAGTAAGAGACTGCGGACCGTCGCGCTATTCGGAACAGCTGCCGCCCTCGCCGCAGCCGGGGCGAGCGCCGCGACGGCGGCGACGGCCGGGCCGGCACATGATCGAGCCCATTTCGCACTGATTCGTTCCATGGCATCGGTGTGAACGCGAGATGTCTCGTCAATGCGTCGGCTCGTGTGAAGATCAAGAACTAGGGACCGGTCGAGATGATGACCATCGATGCGGCCGGACTCCCCAAGAACACCGAGTTCGATGTATTCGGGACCCAATTGTCGAACGCTCCATTTGGAATCTCCTGGTACCAAGGCGACCTCGACAGCAACTCTCATGGCAACGCGCACGGTACGTTCGTCGGGCGATTCAGTATTGAGACTTTGCGGTCGCACCCGGGTCAGGTCCGGCACCGGTCGTGCACAATGAACCGATCAAGGACGCCAATTCGAATCCCAGTTCGCGCCGGTGCACGAATATCGCATCGGGGTCTGGTTCAACTCGCCGACCGACGCCGCGGCCGCGGGGTGCGCCAACGCCGTCACCCCATTCAACGGGGACCACGACGGCCCGCTGGCGCAGGTCACGCTCTGACCGGCTGACTCACGGCTAACCTACGACAGATCGTGATCTTGGAGTTGTCGTCGCTATTCGGCCGCAAGTCCAAGATCATCGTGGGATAGGGCGGCTGGTGCGCCGGCCGGAACGATGGGGTGCTCGGGGAACGTCGGGGCGACGCGCCGGTATGCCTCGCCGAGCGGAGGGCGCCGGTCCTGCTCGCCACGGTTCGGCCACAGCGACATCGCGCGCTCTGCCTGGGCGGTGATCGATAACGCCGGGTTGACGCCGAGATTCGCGGTAAGTGCCGAGCCGTCGACGACAGAAAGGCCGTCGTGGCCGTAAAGCCGGTGATACGGGTCGATGACGCCGGTCCCCGGAGAATCGCCGATGGGACATCCACCTATGAAGTGCGCCGTCATCGGGATGTTGAACAGGTCGCCCCACGTCCCGCCGGCAACGCCGCCGATGTTCCCAGCAAGTCGCCGGGCCGCTCGATTGGCCACCGGAATCCACGTCGGATTCGGCTCGCCCTCGCCCTGCACCGAGGTGAGTCGCCCGCGCCGAGAGCGGCGCACCGTGATGGAGTTGGACAGGGACTGCATTACGAGCAGGATGATCGTCTTCTCCGACCAGCGGCGTGGGATGATCGTTGCCAAGATCAGCTGCGGGTGACGAACCGCAACCCGAAGCCACTGGCCCCACCGGTGCCGGCGCGTGCCGCCGTCGGTCATCGTCGTACACAGCAGTCCCATGGCGTTGCTGCCCTTGCCGTAACGCACCGGCTCGATATGCGTGTTCTCGTCGGGATGCCACGACGACGTGATCGCCACGCCGCGCGTGTAGTCGGCCTTCGGGTCCCTGGAGACGGCGCCGAGCAGCGATTCGGAATTCGTCCGAGTCAGCTGGCCCAGCCGGTCGGAGATGCGTGGGAGAGTGGTGGCCTTCAATCGGTGCAGCAGCGTCTGCGTGCCGTGCGTCCCGGCGGCGAAGATCACGTGGGTGGCGGTGAAGGTCTGGTCCGGACGACGCCTCCGGCGGCCGGTGCGGATCGCGTCGACGGCGTAGCCGCCACCCGAAAGCGGCCGCACGTTGATCGCGGTCGTCAGCGGCAGAATCTGCGCGCCGCCCCGCTCCGCCAGGGCCAGGTAGTTCTTGACCAGGGTGTTCTTCGCGTTGTGCCGGCATCCCGTCATGCACGAGCCGCACTCGAGACATCCGCGTCGGGACGGACCGGCGCCGCCGAAGTACGGGTCCGGCACCTCGACCCCAGGGCCTGGCCCGAAGAACACGCCCACCGGCGTCAGGCGGAACGTCTCGCCCTTGCCGAACTGCGTCGCGAGCCGTTCCATCTGCACGTCGGATGCTGTCATCGTCGGATTGGGCACCACCCCGAGCATCTTCTTCGCCTGGGCGTAGTGCGGCGCAAGCTCGGCACGCCAGTCAGTGATGTGCGCCCACTGCGGGTCGTCGTAGAACGGCTGCAGCGGCTCGTACAACGTGTTGGCGTAGTTGAGCGAGCCGCCGCCCACGCCGGCCCCGGCCAGGATTACGACGTCGTTGAGCAGGTGGATGCGCTGGATGCCCGTGAGGCCTAGCCGCGGCGCCCAGACGAAGTCGCGGATCTGCCAGGAGGTGCGCGGCAGGTCGTCGTCTGCGAAGCGCCGTCCCGCCTCGAGAACCCCGACCCGGTAGCCCTTCTCGGTGAGCCGCAGCGCCGCGACGCTGCCTCCGAATCCGGAGCCGATGACGATCACGTCGTAGTTCGAACGCTCAGGCACGCCGGCGCTCCCACTGATTACTGGACAGTCTGACAAGACTCTACGACCCCCGTATTTCCTGGCCTCCAGCGCTCCGACACCGGATGCGTGTCCGCCACGTGTCCTAGGCGGCCCTTCCGCGAGGGGCTGACCTGCGACCGGGCCTTGACCTCAGATTGGAGCTGAGGCCCATGCAGAGTGGACCACGCTCGGCGGCGGAGCACTACGAGGATGCCGAACGGCTGGTGGCGAGCGCGGAGGCGCTTGTCGACGTCACCGAAGAAGCCGGACCGGCTATCGCCGTGCTGGCGCTCACCCACGCCGTGCTCGCGCACGCGCCGAGACGGGCGCGTAAGCGGCCCAAGCCAACCGCGCGGCACACCCCAAGCTGGCTCGACGACAACAAGGCCTGATGCGTTTCTACGTGCGGACGTCGCGGTCGACGAGTGTGTCCGTTGGCACCGTCGGCGCTCTCGTGCTCGGCCTGCTGGTTGTTGTCGGGTCGTTCTATCTCGCGCTCATCGTCGTTGCGGTTCTGGTACTCGCTGGCATCGCGTACGGCCTGCGCGCGGTAGCGCGGCGGCGTCGCTAGGCGCCATCTCAGGCAAACACGGGCGGCCCCGATCCGGGGCCGCCCGTGTTTCGTGTCAAGTCTGTCGGTCCGCGCACACGAGCGGGGGGAGGCAGGTGAGCTGTCTGCGCCGGCAGCTGAGTCGGTCGCCCACTGAGTCGGGCGGTTATGACTTCAGAGGTCGATGCTGTCGTTGTGACGCAGGACAGATACCTCGGCTCGCCTACCGACTGACAAGGTCAATCCGTTCTCCGCCAGAGCAGCGCGCCCCAAGATACCGACTGATTGCGAGAGGCCCGCAAACGGCGACCGGCCCCGGTCGAGCATGCCGGCTGCTGGCTGGACGGGTGTCCGCGCACCAGGTGGGTCTGACGCGCTCAGCGGCTGTCGTGGTGCTGCAGTATCGGACGTAATGCGTCCAGCACCTGGGTGTCGTCGATGGTGGACGGCACCACGACCTTGTCTC
>DATFRC010000058.1:0-16745 GCA_035263725.1 Jatrophihabitantaceae bacterium
GGTGTAGTAGTCCAGGCCCCGGGCGATCCTCAGGTCGGCGACCAGCAGACCGGGCGCGTGCTCGTTCCCCGCCTCGATGACCCGGACCAGCTCGGCCACGCCCTGGTCGAGCAGCGGGTCGCTGACCCCGAGCGCGGCCACCGCGTCGGCGAACGAGGCGTCCTCCGCGCTGATTTCGGCCAGCGCCAGACACGCCTTGGCCTGGGCGTCACTCGCGCCGGCTGTCTCCGACAGCAGTGCCGCCACCCGGCCCGGACCGATCTTGTCGAGCTTGTCGATCGCTCGCAGCGCCGCCTCCGGGTCGCCGACGCCCAGCCCCCGGTAGAAGCCCTCGCAGAGCTTGCGGTTGTTGACCTGTACCCGCACCGGCGGGATCGGCAGGTCGCGCAGGGCGTCGCCGATAATCAGCGGGATCTCCACGTCGTAGTGGAACGGCAGCGTGTCCCGGTCGACCACGTCGATGTCGGCCTGCAGGAACTCGCGGTAGCGGCCCTCCTGCGGCCGCTCGCCCCGCCACACCTTCTGGATCTGGTAGCGCCGGAACGGGAACTCCAGCTTGCCGGCGTTTTCCAGCACGTAGCGCGCAAACGGAACCGTGAGGTCGTAGTGCAGTCCGAGCGTGGATTGGCCGGGAGTCTCCTCCTGTTCTGCCTGCAGCCGGCGCAGGACGTACACCTCCTTGTCGATCTCGCCCTTGCGCAGCAACTGCTCGAGCGGCTCGGCGGCGCGTGTCTCGATCGACGCGAAGCCGTGCAGCTCGAACGTCTCCCGCACCGTTTCGATCACGTGGAGCTCGACAATGCGCTGCGCCGGCAGAAACTCGGGAAAGCCGCTGAGCGGACTGGGTCTCACAGCAGGTCCAGCAGGTAGGGGTTGGTCACGCGTTCCCGTCCGATGGTCGTCGACGGGCCGTGCCCGGGGTGGACGACCGTCTCGTCGGGCAGCGGCAAGATGACGTCCCGCAGCGATGCCGTCATGTCGGCCATCGAACCGCCGGGCAGGTCGACGCGGCCGATTGATCCGGCGAACAGCACGTCGCCGCTGAGCAGCGTGTCGTCGAGCGCGAATACGACCGAGCCACGCGTGTGCCCGGGCGCGTGCCGCACGGCGAACTTCAACCCGGCGAGGGGCAGCGTGTCGCCGTCGCCGAGCAGCCGCAGGTCGTCGGGTTCGGCCAACGTCAACCGTTCCAGCCCGAGCAGCGGCGTCCCCGCGGGCATGCCAAGTCCGGACCAGGGATCGGTGAGCTGGCCGCGGTCGTCGGGATGGATATACGCCGGCACGTCGCGCGCCTGGCAGACCGGCAGCACCGAGAACGTGTGATCGATGTGCCCGTGGGTGAGCAGCACCGCGACAGGGTGCAAGCGACTGTCGGCGACCACCTCGTCCAGCCACCGGCCGATGCCGATGCCCGGATCGACGATCACGCACTGTTCGCCGTGTGCTGGTGCGAGCACCCAGCAATTGGTGTCCGTGACGGGTGACGGGAACCCCGCGATCAGCACAGCGAGCACTTCCGGATTCGGTCTCGGACAGGACACACCAGCCTACCGAGTGGGCCCGGACGCCCGGTTCGCGATCGGCGCACGGCGCCCGAGACATGTCGCCCGCTGGCTAGACTCTGCGTAACGAGCGGGCTCTCAGGGGTGAGGATGGACGCAGGCGACGCCGGCCGGGTGATAGGCAGTCGCTACGAATGCGTCGAGCTGATCGGCCGTGGCGGCATGGGCGAGGTGTGGCGCGCCCGCGACACGCTCCTGCAGCGTGACGTCGCGGTTAAGCGGCTGACGTACGGCGACCCAGCCGGAGACGACATCACCGTGGGCCGCTCCATGCGTGAAGCGCGTCTCGCCGCGCGGCTGAACCACCCCAATGCGGTCGCCATCTACGACGTCGTTTTCGACGAGGACGTGCCCTGCCTGGTCATGGCGTTGGTCCGCGGCACGTCGCTCAAGGAGGTCATCGCCCAGCAAGGGCGCGTGGACCCGATCGTCGCCGCCCGAATCGGCCGTCAGGTCGCCGCGGCCCTGGGTGTCGCCCACCGGGCCGGCATCATCCACCGCGACGTCAAGCCGGCCAACGTGCTGATCGCATCCGACGGCACGGCCAAGCTCACCGACTTCGGTATCGCCCGCGACGAGGGCGACGCCGGCCTTACCTCGACGGGGACGTTCCTCGGCACCCCGAACTTCGTCGCGCCCGAGATCGCGCTGGGCGGCAGCCACACCCCGGCCGGTGACGTCTGGGCGCTCGGCGCCTTGCTCTACACCGCGGTCGAGGGAGATCAGCCGTACTCGATGGGTGGCAACGCGCTGGCGATCTTGAACCGCATCGCCACCACCGACGCCCCGGTTCCCACGCGTGCAGGCCCGCTCACCGACGTCATCGTCCAGGCGATGCGCGGCAATCCCGCGCAGCGTCCCGCAGCGGCGACGATCGTGCAGCTGCTCGACGACGTGATCGACCGCGGGCGCCGCCCTTGCGGCGGCACCGGGCCCCCACAGCAGGCGCAGCCCGGACCTCCGCCTTACGGCAGCACGCCGGAGCCGGCCTACACGCCGCCGCCGGTGACCGCCCCGCCGGCGTACGTTTCGGCACCGCCGCAGTTCGGGCCCGCGCCGTCGCGTTACCCCAGCGAATCGCCGCCCCGGCGCGGCGGGCGGCGTACCTGGTTAGCCGCCGGCGGTGGGTTACTGGCTATCGCGGCCGTCGTCGCTGTCGTCGTTGCCATGACCGCAGGGAAAAAGCACAGCGCGTCGCCTACCCAGACTCCGACCACCGACGCGCAGAGCCCGCTCGTGCTGCCGACCATGCGGCCGACCCCGACGCCGACGAATCGCTGCGACGACCCCCGCACCGACGGCCAAGGACCCGCGGTCACGTACGTCATCTTCGCCGAGCTGTTCGACATCGCCGGTGCGCAGGCGTGCACCAAGCCGGGGACGGTTCCGGAGTCGTTCACCCGCAGCCTCATGGGCGAGGTGTTCACGCCCACCTTCGACGGCTCAGCCGACGACCAGGCGCCCGTGGTCAAGACCCGATTCACGGCAATCGACGGCACCAAACTTGTGATCACCTCTACCAAAGGCGATGACGGCACGTATCTGGTCACGGAGGCCAAAAAGGAGTGAACCCGGGGACTTCTTCACACGCACTGTGGCAGCTTCCCTACACTGACGCCGACTCGGGATCCGGTCCACCCCGGATGCACTACGGAAGGAACGCTTCGTGCCGACCAACAAGCAGCGCCGTGAGGCTGCTCGCCGCCACCTCGAACGTCAGCTGGAGCGCCGCCAGCAGCGCGAAGCCTCACGCAAGCGCACGACCCTGATCGCCACGATCGCGGGGACGATCATCCTCGCCGTGGTCGTTGTCGTGGTCGTGATCGCGCTGACGAACGACAACAAGAAGGCCAACGCCAACAGCACCACGACGCCGACGGGCAGCACCACACCGTCCGCTACGCCGACGCCCACGCCGACGCCGTCCACGTCCTACCCACCGGCCAAGGGCGCAGCGGTCAGCTTCCGCGGCGTGACCGTGAAGGGCGCGACCGACCTCGCCGGCGCTCCGGGCGTCACCTCCAAGTCGACGACGGCTCCCACCAAGCTGGAGTACAAGGACCTCGTCGTCGGCAAGGGCGAGCCGGCCACTGCGACTTCCACGGTCACCGTCCAGTACGCAGGCGTGCTCTACAAGAACGGCAAGGCGTTCGATTCATCCTGGTCGCGTGGCCAGCCGGCGCAGTTCTCGCTGGCCCAGGTCGTGAAGGGCTTCACCCAAGGCATCGCGGGCTCCTCGGGTGTCCCACCGATGAAGGTCGGCGGCCGGCGGATCATTATCATGCCTGCGTCGCTCGGTTACGGCGCGCAGGCCCAGGGACCTATTCCGGCCAATTCACCGCTGGTGTTCGTCGTCGACCTGAAGAAGGTCAGCACCGCGGGCTAATTACCGTTGTGGATCCGGTAGACGTCGTAGACGCCTTCGACGTTGCGGATCGCGCGCAGCAGGTGGCCGAGATGCTTCGGCTCGGCCATCTCGAACGTGAACTTGCTGACGGCCACCCGGTCCCGGTTGGTGTTCACCGCGGCGGACAGGATGCTGACGCTCTCGTCGGACAGCACCCGGCTCACGTCCGAGAGCAGCCGGTGGCGGTCGAGCGCCTCCACCTGGATCGACACGACGAACGTCGACGCCGCGGAAGGCGTCCAATCGACCTCGACGAGCCGGTCCTGTTGCTGCAGCAGCGACGCCGCGTTGGTGCAGGTGCGCCGGTGCACCGACACACCCCCGCCACGGGTGACGAAGCCGAGGATTTCGTCGCCGGGCACCGGCGTACAGCACCGGGCCAGCTTGACCCAGACGTCCGTCACGTCCTTGACGGTGACCCCGGCGTCGCCCGAGCGGCGGGCGCCGCTGCGCTCGGCCTGCGTCGTGGGCAGCGCGGTCTCGGCGATGTCCTCGGTGGCTCCTTCAACGCCACCGAGCTGTGTAACGAGTTTCTGCACCACCGACTGCGCGGACACGTGGTTCTCGCCGACCGCGGCGTAAAGCGCAGCCACGTCCGTGAAGTGCAGGTCGCGGGCGATCGTGAGCAGCGCCTCGCCACCGAGCAGTCGCTGCATCGGCAGCGCCGCCTTGCGCATCGCCTTGGACAGCGCGGTCTTGCCCGCGTCGATCGCGTCCTCGCGCCGCTCCCGCGCGAACCACTGCCGGATCTTCGTCTTCGCCCGAGGCGACTTGACGAACCCCATCCAGTCCCGCGACGGCCCGGCGTTTTCAGCCTTTGACGTGAATACCTCGACGGTGTCGCCGTTGTCGAGCGTGCTCTCGAGCGCGACGAGTTTGCCGTTGACACGCGCTCCGATGCATCGGTGCCCGATCTCGGTGTGCACGGCGTAGGCGAAGTCGACCGGTGTCGAGCCCGCCGGCAGCGCCACGACATCGCCCTTTGGCGTGAACACGTACACCTCGGACGAGCCGAGGTCGTAGCGCAACGAGTCGAGGAACTCCTCCGGCTCCTGCGCCTCCCGCTGCCAGTCGAGCAGCTGACGCAACCAGCCCATCTCGTCGGAGACAGCGGCCGGATCGGCGATCTCGGCGTTCTTGATCTCCTTGTACTTCCAGTGCGCCGCAATGCCGTACTCAGCCGTACGGTGCATTGCCTGGGTGCGGATCTGAAGCTCCACCGGCTTGCCGCCCGGGCCGATCACCGTCGTGTGCAGCGACTGGTACATGTTGAACTTCGGCATCGCGATGTAGTCCTTGAACCGGCCGGGAACCGGTTGCCAGTTCGCATGGATCACGCCGAGCGTCGCATAACAGTCGCGTTCGCTGTCGACGAGGACGCGAATACCGACCAGGTCATAGATGTCGGTGAACTCGCGCCCGCGGACGATCATCTTCTGGTAGATCGAATAGTAGTGCTTGGGCCGCCCGGTCACGGTGGCCTTGACGCCGCCCTCGCGCAGCTGGGCGTTGACGCGCTCGATCACCTCGTGCAGGTACGTGTCGCGCGACGGGGCACGCTCTGCCACCAGCCGCACGATCTCCTCGTACCGCTTCGGGTACAGCGTGGCGAACGCGAGATCTTCCAGCTCCCACTTGACGGTGTTCATGCCGAGCCGGTGCGCGAGCGGAGCGAGGACCTCGAGCGTCTCGCGGGCCTTGCGCTCCTGCTTGGCCGGCGGCAGGAACCGCAGCGTGCGCATGTTGTGCAGCCGATCGGCCAACTTGATGACCAGGACACGTGGGTCGCGCGCCATGGCGACCACCATCTTGCGGATGGTCTCCGCCTCGGCGGCCTCGCCGAACTTGACCTTGTCGAGCTTGGTGACGCCGTCGACCAGGTGGGCGACCTCGCCCCCGAACTGGTCCTGGATCGCGTCGAGTGAGAGTCCCGTGTCCTCGACCGTGTCGTGCAGCAGCGCGGCAACGAGCGTGGTCGTGTCCATGCCGAGCTCGGCGAGGATCGTCGCCACGGCGAGGGGATGGGTGATGTAAGGGTCGCCGCTCTTACGCAACTGGCCGCGGTGGCGCTGCTCGGCGAGGTCGTAGCCGCGCTGGAGGAGCCGCGGATCGACCTTGGGATGCGCACCGCGATGAATGGCCAGCAGCGGCTCGAGCACCGGGCGCACCGGCGACTGGCGCGGCGCGGTGACCAGCCGGCGAGCGAGGCGGTCGCGCACCCGGCGCCGATGCTGTTGACTCTGCGCCCCGTCCGGCGGCGCATCGGGCGTCGGAGGAGTTGCGAGGACCGGAGCGGTGCCGTTCGGCATGGCATCGGCGTCGGGCGTACCGGAATCAACCCGGTCCGCGTCTTTCCCGGCTCGGGCCCCAGAAGTCACGGCCTCGGTCGTCAGGAATGCCTCCTTCACGCCAGCGGTGAACTACCAGTCTAGGTGCAACGGTCCGCGCCCGAGTTGTCATCCACGCCGTCGCGGCGGCCTCACCTGATTCAGGTGCGCAGCAGCGCCACGATCCCGCCGTGCGTGACCCCGTCGAGCCGGGCGCGTCCGCCGAGGAAACCCAGCTCGAGCAGCACACCGATACCGATGACCTCTCCCCCGGCCTGACCGATCAACTCCGCCGCGGCACGCACCGTCCCTCCCGTTGCGAGCACGTCGTCGACCAGATACACCCGCCGCCCGTTCGCCAGATTCACCGGCACTTCGATTTCGGCCTGCCCGTACTCCAGGTCGTAGGCGCGGCGAACTGTCGGCGGCGGCAGCTTGCCGGCCTTGCGCACCGGCAGGATGCCGCAGTCGAGCTCCCGGGCCAGTGCTGCGGCCACCAGAAATCCGCGAGCCTCGATGCCGGCCACGAGGTCGGCACCACCGGCGGCTCGGGCGAACTCGGCCAGCGCGCTGATCGCCGCGCCGAACACGTCCGGGTCGGCGAGCAGCGGTGCGATGTCTTTGAACACGATGCCCGGCTGTGGAAAGTCGGGCACATCCCGTAACCGCCCGGCGACGCGTGCGGCTATCCCGGCTCCCCCGTCGCCGTCAGCGCTCATCGCCTATCGGCGCCGGGCCCGCTGTGGCCGCGCACCCGGACGTGGCGCCGGTGCGGGTCCGCCGGTGCGTCGCGGCGCGCCCGTCCCGGCCAGCGCCGGCTCGCCGGTGGCCAGCCGCGCCGCCTCGGCGGCTCGCTTGGCCTGCACCCGCTTGGTGAGTGCGCGGTAGGCGGGCTGCGGTTCGGTCAGGTCGCAGACGATCGGCGTGGCCAGGAACAGCGAGGAGTACGCCCCGGACGCCAGCCCCACGAGTAGCACGAGGGCGAGGTCCTTGATGGTGCCGACGCCGAGCACGCCGGCGCCGATGAACAGCAATCCCGCAACGGGTAGCAGCGCGATGAGCGATGTGTTGATCGATCGCATCAGGGTCTGGTTGACCGCGAGGTTCGCCGCCTCGGAGTACGTCATTCGCGAACCGGCCAAGATGTCCTTGGAATTCTCGGCCACCTTGTCGAACACGACGACCGTGTCGTAGAGGGAGAAGCCGAGGATCGTCAGCAGACCGACGACCGTCGACGGAGTCACCTCGAAGCCGACTAGCGAGTACACGCCCGCGGCAACAAGCAGGTCGTGAAGGAGCGCGATGAATGCGGCAAGGGCCATCCGCCACTGGAACCGTATCGATAAGTAGATCGACACGACGATCAGGAAGATGATCAGGCCCTCGATAGCCTTGACAGTGATGTCGTGGCCCCAGCTGGAACTCACCGACTGAACGCTGATCGAGTCTTGACTGATGCCGAGGTCCTTGGCCACCACGGCCTTGGCTGATTCCTGCTTGGCGGGCGTGGTGTTCTCCGTCTTTACGACGATCTGGCGGGTGCTTCCCGAACCGACCACCCGGGCGGCATCGGCCGGCGGGATCCCGGCACGGTTGAACGCGGCCTCGGCCTCGTGCGCCGTTATCGAGGTCCCCGAGGCCGCGATCTGGAATTGGCTGCCGCCCTTGAACTCGACGCCCCAGTTGAAGCCGCGGATTATGAAGCTCAGCACGCAGATGACGAGGAATATGCCGGAGGCGATGTACCACCGACGCCGGGTGCCGATGAAGTCGAAGTGCGTCTCGCCGCGATACAGCCGGCTGAAGAGGGACAACATCAGCGCTTGCCCTTCTGGCTGTCGCCTGCATCGGCTCGCATCCTGGCTCGCCGGGCCGCCGCCCGCTCTGCCGCGGTGCCCGCCTTCGGCGGCGTACGGGGACGTTCCGGCGACGCAGGCGGAGCCGGCGCAGGTTCGGGCTCGGGCTGATCTTCCTCGACCTCGTCGTCAAGAACCGCAACCGCGGCAGGTTCCGGCTCCGGTTCCGGTTCGGGAGCGACCGCGACGGGCTTCGCCCGGCGAGCCCGACGCGGGGCGCTAGCCACCTCGACCTCGGTGTCGGCCGGAGCGGCCTCTCCACGCAGCGCGTTGAGGCCGGTGAACCGCGACGAACCGAATGCGGTGCTGCGCGACAGCAGCGACACCATCGGATGGGTGAACAGGAACACCACGACCAGGTCGAGAATCGTCGACAGGCCAAGGGTGAATGCGAAGCCTCTCACGTCGCCGGCAGCGAAGTAGTACAGCACCGCAGCAGCGAGGAATGAGACCGTGTCCGCGGACAGGATGGTGCGCCGTGCCCGGATCCAGGCACGTGGGACGGCGACGCGCATAGATCTGCCCTCGCGCACCTCGTCCTTTATTCGTTCGAAGAAGACGACGAACGAGTCTGCGGTGATACCGACGGCGACGATAAAGCCCGCGATGCCGGCGAGCGTGAGCGTGAACCCGATCTCCCGGCCGAGGATCACCAGGCAGGCGTAGGTCAGTGCCCCGGACACCAGCAGCGAGGCGATCGTCACGAAACCCAGCGCGCGGTAGTACACCAGGGAGTACAGCACGACCAGGATCAGGCCGATGCCACCTGCCAGCAGCCCGGCCTTCAGTTGGGCGCTGCCCAGGGTCGCCGAGACGTCAGTATTGGTCAGCGCCCGGAAGTTCAGCGGCAGCGCGCCGTACTTCAGTTCCCGGGCCAGGAGGGTCGCCGAGGACTCGGTGAACCCGCCGGAGATCTGGGTGGCCTGGCCATTGATGGCGTCCCTGTTGTAGGGCGAGGAGATCACCGCACCGTCGAGGGTGAACGCGACGTAGTTCGCACACGGGATGCCACTGGGGCCGCACGAGGTGATCGGGCTGTTGGCGTTCTGCCCGCCGGTGTTGTGCGCGCCGGTGTACTTCGCCCAGGCGCTCGAGCCGCTGCTCTTGAGGCTGAGCGACACCGTCCACTCCGCGGAGCCGCCGTTACCAGTGAAGTCGGGCGGATTCGCGCTCGCGCTGGATATCTCAGTCCCCGGGACGATCACCGGGCCGAGCAGGAAGGCGAGCGTCGCCTGGCCCGGCTGCTTGCTATCGCAGGCGACGAGCGGCTCGCCGCGCTGCGCAAGGCCGTCGGGTTGGTCGGCAGTGCAGTCCAAGGTGGTGAGGCGGCTCTGCAACTCTTGCTTCTGCGCGGACGAGAGCTTGTTGTACTCCTCTTCGCTCTTCGGTACGGCGAAGGAAAGACCCTTGAACGGGGTGGCCGTCTTCGCCGTCGCCGCGGCGCTGGTCGGAGTCGGCGTCGGGGTCGGGGTCGGGGTCGCATGGGC
Organism: Jatrophihabitantaceae bacterium; assembly: GCA_035263725.1. Classification (GTDB taxonomy): domain Bacteria; phylum Actinomycetota; class Actinomycetes; order Mycobacteriales; family Jatrophihabitantaceae; genus DASXRA01. Next base: position 9,640 of record DATFRC010000058.1, read on the forward strand.
GGGCGACGGGGTGGCCTTCGGCTTCGCAGCCGTGCTGGTCGGCGCGGCCGCGTTGAGGGGAACCTCACGCGCGGCATGCGGCGACTGGCCCGCCGTTGTCGGCTTGCTAGCCGGCTTGCTGGTCGGCGACGTGGTCGGGGTGCTCGTCGGTGAGCCCGATGCACTGTTCGACGACACCGGCACCGGCGGCATCACGACCGGCCGGAAGTTCAACTGCGCCGCCTGGCCGAGCTTGGCGATGTCCGTGCTGTTCTTGCCGGGGATCGACACGGCGATCTGATTGCCGCCCTGGATGACCACCTCGGCGTTGGCCACGCCGGAACCGTTGACGCGGTCCTCCATGATCTGGCGGGCCTGGCTCATCGCCGCCTTCGACGGGTTCTTGCCGTTGTCGGTCTTCGCCTCGAAGACGACCTGCTTGCCGCCCACGAGGTCGAGGCCGAGCTTCGGCGTATGCCGTTCGCCAGGCATGAAGACCAGGCCGTAGAGCACGGCCACGATGGCGAGCAGCGCTAGGAAGTAACGCCCGACGCGCAGCGTTCCGGCAGGTGGTGGCACGGGGGTGGGTCTCCTCGACGTGTTCGTATTGAGTCCGCGTGACGGGCGCAACGCCCGCCGTGGACCCCGCACAGTATGACTGACCTCATGATGAGGGCTGACTAAGCGGTCGGAATCGGCTCACCACGACGGCAGGTTTCCGGGCCGGTCGCGCGCGATAGCTCATCGCTGGTCGTCCGGCGGATCGTCAGCCTTCTCCTCCTCCGGGGCGATCGATTCGCGGTATTGGTTGGGCAACGACTCGACGTCCCTTAAGGCGGCGATCGCCCATTTCACCTCCACCCCCGGGGCGATCGACAACTGCACCGTGTCGTCACCGTTCAGGCTGGTCACCGTTCCGTACAGCCCTGACGTGGTCATGACCTGGGTACCGAAGGTGATCCGTTCACGGAGCTTGGCCTGCTGCGCGGCGGAGCGTTCGCGGTTACGCCGGGTGAACAACAGCATCGCCACGAGCAGGATGGCGAGCACGATGAGGGGCAGCGCACTTTTCACGGTTGGGTACCTCGGGTATGGAATGTGACGCCCGTGAGTGTAGGCGTCTCGCTACTCAACGCCTGCACAGCCGCCGAGGTGCCCGCGCAGCTTACACGTCGAACAACGTGCTGGCGGTGTCGCCACGGGGCCGGGCAAGGCCGAGGTGCGCCCAGGCCGCCGGCGTGGCGATGCGTCCCCTCGGTGTGCGGGCCAGCAGCCCGGCACGGACGAGGTACGGCTCGGCGACCTCCTCGACCGTCTCCACCTCCTCGCCGACGGCGACGGCGAGGTTGCCGACCCCGACCGGCCCGCCGCCGAAGCGCTGCACCAGTGCGTCGAGCACCGCCCGATCGAGTCGATCGAGTCCCAGTTCGTCGACGTCGTATACGGCGAGCGCGTCCCGCGCGGCTTGCTGGGTGACGACCCCGTCGCCGCGTACCTCGGCGAAGTCGCGCACCCGGCGCAACAGCCGGTTCGCGATGCGCGGCGTACCTCGCGAGCGGCCCGCTATCTCGGTGGCGCCGTCGGCGCGCAGGTCGACGCCGAGCAGCGCCGCGGAGCGGAAGAGGATCGTCTCCAGATCGTTGACGTCGTAGAAGTCGAGGTGGCCAGTGAACCCGAAGCGGTCACGCAGCGGCCCGCTGAGCAGCCCCGCGCGAGTGGTGGCGCCCACCAGCGTGAACGGGGCCAGGTCGAGCGGAATCGCGGTCGCGCCGGGTCCCTTGCCGACTACGACGTCGACGCGGAAGTCCTCCATCGCCATGTAGAGCAGTTCCTCGGCGGGGCGGGCCACTCGATGGATCTCGTCGATGAACAGCACCTCGCCGGCCCCGATGCTTGTAAGCAACGCGGCCAGGTCGCCCGCGCGCTCGATCGCCGGGCCGCTGGTGACCCGGATCGAGGTGTTGAGCTCGGTGGCGATGATCATGGCCAGGCTGGTCTTGCCCAGTCCGGGCGGGCCGGAGAGCAGGATGTGGTCGGGAGGGTGGCCGCGGCGCAACGCGCTCGCAAGGACGAGCTCGAGCTGCTCGCGCACCTTGGGCTGACCCGGGAACTCGCTCAGCCGCTTCGGCCGCAGACTCGCCTCGATCTCGCGCTCGCCGGCAACCGCCAACGGCGTAACGAGGTCCGGCTCACTCATCGGGTACGTCCCAGCAGTTGGATGCTTTGCCGGAGCAGCGCGGACACGTCCGGCGCCTCGCCGGCGTCGGCGGCCACGATGTCGACCGCGTCCGCGGCCTCCTTGCCGGTGAAGCCGAGCCCGGCAAGGGCGTGGCGCAGCTGCTCGCGCCACGGCGCGATCGGGGTGACGCGCAGCTCCGCAGCCGTCGCCTCGACGGCGCCGATACGGTCGCGCAACTCGAGGATGATGCGTTCGGCGCCCTTGCGGCCGATGCCGGGCACCCGGGTCAGTGCGGCGATGTCGTCGCCGGCGATGGCCCGGCGGACCTCGCGCGGCGGGTGCACCGCCAGGATGGTCTGCGCGAGCTTGGGACCGACCCCGTTGGCGGTTTGCAACAGTTCGAAAAGCGACCGCTCGTCGTCGTCGGCGAACCCGAACAGGGTGAGCGAATCCTCGCGGACGACGAGACTGGTCGCCAGCCGCGCCTGCTCGCCCACCCGCAATCGGGCGACCGTGCCCGGTGAGCACGACACCGCCAGGCCCACGCCGCCGACGTCGATCACTGCGCCGTCTGGTCCGACAGCGGCCACCAGGCCGCGCACGCTGGCGATCACGCGTTGATCCTCCTTGTAGCGGCGGCCAATCGGGCCTGCGCCGCCCCTCGCCAGAGCTGGCAGATCGCGAGCGCCAGCGCGTCGGCGGCGTCGGCAGGGCGCGGAGCCTCGGGCAACTTCAGCAGCCGGCTGACCATAGCGCCGACCTGCGCCTTGGCGGCGGCACCGGATCCGGTCACCGCGGCCTTGACCTCACTCGGGGTGTGCAGTGCGACCGGCACGCCGGCTCGCGTGGCAGCCACGATCGCGAGCCCGGAGACCTGTGCGGTGCCCATGACGGTGCGCACGTTGTGCTGGCTGAACACCCGCTCGACGGCGACGACGTCCGGCGAGTACCGGGCGATTGCGGAGCCGAGCGCCTCCGCGAGCGCTACCAGCCGCTCTCCGACGTCGAGGCCGGACGGCGTACGGACAACCTGCACGTCCACGAGGGTGAGCGGCCGGCCGGGCGCCCCGTCGACGACACCGATGCCGCAGCGCGTCATGCCCGGATCGACTCCCAGCACTCGCACGCGGGTCCCCTTAACGCCGAACGGACGTTCGACAGCCTAGGCGGCGCGGCGCGCACGGCGGCGAAGACACACCGACTGCCCCTACGCTTTGCGGGGTGTGGAACAACCGGACCGAGCTCCGCGGCCGGTTCCGCATGCGAGTCAGCCCCATATTCCTGGCATTCGTAGCGTTCACCGCATTCGGCGGCTGGCTGAGCTTCGACGACTCGCGGTCCGCGGCGCGCTTCGGAGTGTTCTGTTTCGTGGTGGGCGGTTGGGTGGTCTCGCTGTGCCTGCACGAGTTCGGGCACGCCTACATCGCCTACCGCGCCGGCGACCGCAGCGTCGAGGCAGCGGGATACCTGACCCTGAACCCGCTGAAGTACGCCCACCCGTTCCTGTCGATCGTGCTGCCGGTGATCTTCATCGCACAGGGCGGCATCGGGTTGCCCGGTGGCGCCGTGTACCTGCACCCGCATGCGTTCCGCAACCGCGCGATGCAGAGCGCCGCCGCGGCAGCCGGCCCCGCGTCGAACATCGTGTTCGCGGCGATCCTGCTGGTGCTCTCACGCGGGCACGGCGACGGGCAGCACTACCACTTCTGGTCCGGCGTCGCGTTCTTGGGATTCCTGCAGATCAGCGCCGCGATCCTGAATCTGTTGCCCATCCCCGGGCTGGACGGCTACGCGATCATCGAGCCGTACCTGGACCGGCAGACCGCACGCGGTTTTGAGCCGATCAAGCCGTGGGGCATGCTCGGCGTCTTCGTGCTGCTGCAGATCCACCAGCTCAACGTCTGGTTCTTCGACCTGGTGGAGCGGATCTATGACGCGAGCGGGGCGCCCAAGGCACTGTGGGCGCTGGGCTATGACCTGTTCCGGTTCTGGCAGCAGGTCTAGCCGACGGCCGCCATCACCTCGTCGCTCACGTCGAAGTTGGCGTAGACGTTCTGCACATCGTCGCAGTCCTCGAGCGCGTCGATGAGCCGGAAGACCTTGCGGGCGCCCTCCTCATCGAGCGGCACCGTCACGCTCGGCACGAACGACGCTTCGGCCGACTCGTAGTCGATGCCGGCCTTCTGCAAGGCGGTACGCACGGGAACCAGGTCGCTGGACTCGCTGACCACCTCGAACGCCTCGTCCAGGTCGTTGACCTCCTCTGCGCCGGCGTCGAGCACCGCGGCGAGGACGTCGTCCTCGGTGACGTCGCCGGCCTTGGGCACGATCACCACGCCCTTGCGGCTGAACAGGTAGGACACCGAGCCTGGGTCGGCCATGGAGCCGCCGTTGCGGCTCATCGCGGTGCGCACCTCGCCGGCGGCGCGGTTGCGGTTGTCCGTGAGGCACTCGATGAGGATCGCGACACCGTTCGGCCCGTAGCCCTCGTACGTGATCGTCTGCCATTCGGAGCCGCCGGCCTCGGCGCCGGAGCCGCGCTTGACGGCGCGGTCGATGTTGTCGAGGGGTACCGAGTTCTTGCGGGCCTTCTGAATGGCGTCGTACAGCGTCGGGTTGCCGTCCGGATCACCGCCGCCGGTGCGCGCCGCCACCTCGATGTTCTTGATCAGCTTCGCGAAGAGCTTGCCCCGCTTGGCGTCTACCACAGCCTTCTTATGCTTCGTCGTGGCCCACTTCGAGTGGCCGCTCATCCTTGAGTCCTCACCATGTCGCTGAAGTACGCGTGCACGCGTCCGTCGCCCATCAGCTCGGGATGAAACGACGTAGCCAGCAGCTGTCGCTGGCGAACCGCCACAATCTTACCCGCGGCGGGTCCGGTGGTGACCGCCGCGAGGGGCGTGGCCGCGGGACCCACGGACTCGACCCAGGGCGCCCGGATGAATACCGCGTGCACCGGCTCGCCGTCGATGCCGGCGATGGTGAGGTCCTCCTCGAACGAGTCGACCTGGCGGCCGAACGCGTTGCGGCGCACGGTCATGTCCATGCCGCCGAACGTCTCCTGACCGGCCACGCCGTCGACGATCCGGTCCGCAAGCAGGATCATGCCGGCGCATGAGCCGTACACGGGCAGCCCGTCGCCGATCAGCTTGCGCAGCGGCTCGATCAGGTCGAACGCGCGCGCCAGCTTCGCCATGGTCGTCGACTCGCCCCCCGGCAACACCAGGCCGGAAAGCTCCTCGAGCTCCTCGGGGCGGCGCACCGGCACGGCACGAACGCCGCAGGCGCGAAGCGTCGCGAGGTGTTCGGGGACGTCGCCCTGCAGAGCCAGCACGCCGATGGTGACAGACACAGAGGAATTCACCCCGCGCGAGCGCTCATCGTCAGCGCCGGTGTGCCGTGGCGTTGGCGTACGGCTTGGCGTGCTTGGACGTGGACGAGCGCAGCACCAGACTGCCGAGCAACTCGGAGGTCGCGGCCGCGACCGCATCGACTGCCTGCTGGAAGGCCTCGGCGTTGGCGGCCGAAGGCGCGCGCATGCCGGCGACCTTGCGCACGTACTGCAGCGCCGCCGCCTCGATGTCGTAGTCGGTGACATTCTCGACGAACGGCGCGCGCAGCGTGTGGATGTTGCGGCACATGGCTACCAGCCCCGTTCGGCGAGTCGATGCGGTACGGGCACGTCTTCGACGTTGATGCCGACCATTGCCTCGCCGAGACCGCGGGAGGCCTTGGCGATGACGTCGGGGTCGTCGTAGAACGTGGTGGCCTTGACGATCGCCTCGGCGCGGCGGGCCGGGTCGCCGGACTTGAAGATTCCTGAGCCGACGAACACTCCTTCGGCGCCCAGCTGCATCATCATCGCCGCGTCGGCCGGCGTGGCGATGCCACCCGCCGTGAACAAGACGACCGGCAGCTTGCCCGCCTTCGCCACCTCGGCGACCAGTTCGTACGGCGCCTGAAGCTCCTTCGCCGCCACGAACAGCTCGTCCTCGGGCAGGTTCTGCAAGCGCCGAATCTCGGCCCGAATGGCACGCATGTGGGTGGTGGCGTTGGAGACGTCACCGGTGCCGGCCTCGCCTTTGGAACGGATCATCGCGGCGCCTTCGGTGATGCGCCGCAGCGCCTCCCCCAGGTTGGTCGCTCCGCACACGAACGGCACCGTGAACGCCCACTTGTCGATGTGGTTGGCGTAGTCGGCCGGGGTGAGCACTTCGGACTCGTCGATGTAGTCGACGCCGAGGCTCTGGAGCACCTGCGCTTCGACGAAGTGCCCGATGCGCGCCTTGGCCATGACCGGGATGGAGACGGCCGCAATGATGCCGTCGATCATGTCGGGGTCGCTCATGCGCGAGACGCCGCCCTGTGCGCGGATGTCGGCGGGCACCCGCTCGAGTGCCATCACCGCCACCGCGCCGGCGTCCTCCGCGATCTTGGCGTGCTCGGGCGTGACCACGTCCATGATCACGCCACCTTTGAGCATCTCGGCCATACCGCGTTTGACGCGGGCCGTTCCGACGACGTGTTCTGTGGTGGGCTGGGCTTCGGGCATGGCGTCAATTCTAGGGACGCCGAACCGCGCGCCCGCCGGGCCGATACGAAGCCATTGGCCAGGCGGCAGGTGGCATCCGGCGGATCAGCTTGATAACGGCGCGCCCGTGGCGACCAGGATGACCCAGGCGCCACCGGGTGCGAGCGAGATCGGTTTACGGCCCGGGGTAAGCAGCGTCGTGCCGGCTTTCGCCGAGGGCCGCGACCAGGTCCCGTCGATGCGCTTGCCGTTACGGAAGACCACGACCTTGCCGTGGCCGATCGAGTGCGTGTACTGCGCCGGATTGCCCGCCACATCGACGTCGCCGGGGTGCACACTGACCTGGCAGTACTGCACGATCACGTTCGGTGTCGCGATCGCGCGGCCGTCGGCCGCCCGCTGCGGCACCCCGCCGAT
>DATFRC010000059.1:0-13599 GCA_035263725.1 Jatrophihabitantaceae bacterium
CTTGCGGGTGCCCGCGATCGGGTGGATCGTCGCCTGTCCACTGTGGACGGTCACCAGTGCTTCCGGGCTGGAGCCGACGATGTCGAATCCGTCCATGCGCACCAGGTACATGTACGGCGACGGGTTGAGGGTGCGCAGCACTCGATACACGTCGAACGGATCGGCCGGGGTCTGCACCTCGAAGCGCTGTCCCAGCACGACCTGGAACACCTCGCCCGCGCGGATGGCCTCGATACCGAGTTCGACGGCGTGCTGGAACTCGCCAGGAGGAGTGCGCGACTCGGCCTGTCGCGGCGGCACGACACCCAGGTTGGCCACGGTGGACGGCGCCGGCGTGGCGAGCGCCTGCTCCATCGCGTCCAGTCGGGCGACGGCGTCGTCGTACGCGGCGTCGAGCGCCAACTCGCTCATGCCCTGGGACACGATCGCGTTGGCGATGAGCACCACGGTGCACTCGTGGTGGTCCACGGCGGCGAGGTCGCTGACGAGCAGCATGCTCAGTTCGGGGAAGCCGAGGTCGTCGACCGCCTTCTCCGGCAGGCGCTCCAGTCGGCGTACGACGTCGTAGGAAAGGTAGCCGACGAAACCTCCGGTGAGCGGGGGCAGTCCAGGCAGGCGCGGGCCGCGCAAAGTCCGCCAAGCGGTGCCCAGCACCTCGAGAGGGTCACCGGTCTCGGGCACGCCGGCCGGAATGTCACCCGTCCACTCGGCATTACCGTCCACTGTGGACAGCGAGGCGACCGCGTTCACACCGACGAACGACCAGCGCGAGAACGAGCGCCCCGGCTCGGCGGATTCGAGCAAGAACGTGCCTGTCCGGCCGCCGGCCAGCTTGCGATAAACGCCGACCGGCGTCTCGGCGTCAGCGAACAGCGTGCGCGTGATCGGCACCAGCCGGTGCGTATCGGCCAATGTCCCCAACTCGGCGCGCGTGATCGTCATGCGTGCACCGCCAACGCGCCGGCATCGAAGCAGGAACGATCGCCGGTGTGGCAGGCGGCGCCGACCTGGTCAACCTTGACCAACAACGCGTCGCCGTCGCAGTCGAGGGCGACGGACTTGACGTACTGTACGTGCCCCGACGTTGCGCCCTTCACCCAGTACTCCTGGCGTGACCGCGACCAGTAGGTGGCCCGCCCCGTCGTGAGCGTGCGGTGCAGGGCCTCGTCGTCCATCCAGCCCACCATGAGCACCTCGTCGGTGTCGTACTGCTGGATCACCGCGACGATCAGCCCGCTGGCATCGCGTTTGAGGTGGTCGGCCACAGCGGGATCGAGCATCCCTTGATTGTGCCTGGCCGGTCACGTATCCGGCGCGGCACCGTCCCGGGGCAGTCGAACTGTGACCGTGGTGCCGTCGGTGGCCGAACTCTCAAACTCGACGGTGCCGTCGTGCGCCTGGACGAGTTGCGCGACTATCGCAAGGCCCAGCCCGCTGCCGCCGCGCCCCCGGCTGCGCGCCTTGTCGGCGCGCCAGAACCGCTCGAAGACGTGCTGTGCCTCCTCCGGCGGCAAGCCCGGTCCGGAGTCGACGATGCGCAGCACGATTTCGTCGCCGGCTGCCTCGCCGCTGACCTGAATCGGCCCGTTCGGCTCCGTATGGACAGCCGCGTTCGTGATCAGGTTACGGAGTATGCGCAGCAGCTGGTCACGGTCGGCCAGCAGCGTCAGCCCGTGCGGTGCGGCGATGTCGATGCGGCGCTGTGGGAAGGCGGCGCGGGCGCTGTCGACGGAGTCATCGATTACCTCGGCCACGTCGACGACTTCGAGCTGGGGTGGCGCCCCTCGGTCACCACGGGCGAGCAGCAACAGGTCGTCGACGAGCCGCGACATGCGTGTGCCCTCGGACTCGATGCGATCGAGCGTGTCGCCGTGCTCGGACTCGCCGTTGGCGCGCCGCATCCGGGACAGTTCGGCGTAGCCGCGGATCGAGGTCAGTGGCGTGCGCAATTCGTGCGAGGCATCCGCGAGGAACTGTCGCATCCGCTCCTCGCTGTGGACACGCGCCGCGAACTGCGCCTCGACGGTGCCCATCAGCGAGTTGAACGACTCGGCGAGCTGGCCCACCTCGGTCTCCGGGTCTCCCTCCGGCACGCGCCGGTCGAGGCCTGCCCCCTCTGGCGAGAGCTCGGCAGTCACTTCCCTAGCGGTGCGCGTCACCCGGTTGAGCGGCCGCAGGCTGAGGTGCACACCCCAGGTGGTCACCCCGAGCGCGGCGGCCACTGCGGCTGCCCCGATCGCAACCTCGAGCCAGATCAACTGATGGAGGGTGCGGTCCATCTCGGCTGTCGACAACCCGACCAGCACGCTCACCTGCTGAGCGAACACCCCGCCAGCGGGTGTCTGGCTGCGCAGGGTCACGTTGGAAACCGAGACGACGCGCAGGTGCACGTCATCGATCGTGGTCAGGCTGACCGGATGATTCGTGCCACCGACAAGCGATTGCCGCGATGCTTGGCTTGCGTCAAGTTCGGCGATGCCAGGCCCAATCGGCTGCTGGTTGAGCATGTTCCCGGCCGGATCGAGGAATGCCACCCATACGGTCTGCGGGTTGTGCAGGCCGGCTCCGGACCCAAAAGGCCCGTTGACCAGGGCTTGGATCGAGCCCAAACTGGCCGTTTCACTCAGCTGCTGGTCCAGCCGACCGAGAAGAAACGAGTGGAGTGCCGCATATGTGGCGACACCTGTGACGCTTACCACCACGAGGACGAGGCCGGTGACAAAGACGACCAGGCGGCTCGACAGAGATCGCGGCGCGAACCGCCAGCGCCGGCGCGCAGGCGGCGGCTCCTGCGCGGCCGGCGGCTCTTCCGGCAGCGGCGGGAGCGGACCGGTGTTCGCGTTCGGATCCAGCGGCTCGCCGTGTTCGTGCCACGGCGCGTCGCTGATCGGCGGCTCGGTCTCGGTTACCTCGATGGCGCGGTCATTGCTCATACGACCTCAAGCCTGACACGCGCGGATGTGCCGCCGCGCTTAGGCGCGGGGTGCCTTGATGACGTACCCGGCACCACGCACGGTGTGGATGAGCTTCGGCTCGACGTTATCGACCTTCTTGCGCAAGTATCCGATGTACAGCTCGACGATGTTCGACTGGCCCTGGAAATCGTACTTCCACACTCGGTCGAGGATCTGGGCCTTCGACAGGACGACCCGCTCGTTGCGCATGAGGTAGCGCAGCAACTCGAACTCGGTGGCCGTCAGATGTACTTCCTTGCCGAGGCGCGTCACCTCGTGGCTGTTCTCATCCAGCTCCAGGTCGGCCACCCGCAGCACGCCTTCTCGGCTCTCCTCGGGGGCCGAACGGCGCAACACGGCGTGCACCCGCGCGAGCAACTCCTCGACGCTGAACGGCTTGACGACGTAGTCGTCGGCGCCGGCCCGCAATCCGCCGATGCGGTCGGAGGCCGCGTCCCGCGCGGTCAGGAAGATCACCGGCACCTGAGAGCCGGCTGCACGCAGGTTCTGCAACACGCCGAGCCCGTCCATGCCAGGCATCATCACGTCGAGCACGACCAGGTCGGGGTCGGACTCGGCCACCGCCGCCAGCGCGGACGGGCCGTTGTCCGCAGTAAATGTGTCAAAACCGTCGAAGCGCAGCGCCGAAGAGACGAGGTGGGTGACATTCTCCTCGTCGTCGACGACTAGTACCCGGCGCTTCGTCAAAACGGGTGCGGCCATGGCCATTCTCCCTTGAGCCGTATGAGGCACGACTGTGCCTTTGCTGGGTTCCAGAGTGCGGAGTACCTCTTAGCGTTCTCTGGGCGCCAGCTGTGAATAGCCTATGCGATCTACGTTTACCGTAGTTCTGCGCCGGCCGCCCGCAACGCGTGCTTCACCTCAGCGACGGTCAGCGCGCCGAAGTGGAAGACGCTCGCCGCCAGGACCGCATCAGCGCCGGCGGCGACCGCCGGGGCGAAGTGCGCGGCGGCTCCGGCGCCCCCGCTGGCGATGATCGGCACGTCCACCGCGGCACGCACCAGCCGGATCAGCTCCAGGTCGAAACCCTGCCGGGTGCCGTCCGCGTCCATCGAGTTCAGCAGGATCTCGCCCGCGCCCAGCTCGACCGCGCGCGCTGCCCATTCCACGGCGTCGATGCCGGTACCGCGTCGCCCGCCGTGGGTGGTCACCTCGAATCCGTTCGCGGTGCCGGCCGCGCGACGGGCGTCCACCGAGAGCACCAGCACCTGACGGCCGAACCGCACGGCGATCTCGCGCAACAGCTCGGGACGAGCGATCGCCGCGGTGTTGACGCCGACCTTGTCGGCGCCGGCGCGCAGCAGAGCGTCCACGTCGGCGGTCGTGCGCACTCCCCCGCCCACGGTCAGCGGGATAAAGACCTGGTCGGCGGTGCGGCGCACGACGTCGTACGTGGTCTCCCGCCCGGCCGAGGAGGCAGTGACATCCAGGAACGTGAGCTCGTCGGCACCCTCGGCGTCGTACCGCGCCGCCAGCTCGACCGGGTCGCCGGCATCGCGAAGCCCGCTGAAGTTGACGCCTTTGACGACGCGACCGGCGTCGACGTCCAGGCACGGGATTACCCGTACCGCAATGCTCATGACGCGACCGCCGCCAGCGCCTCAGGCAGCGTGAACGCCCCGGTGTACAGGGCCTTGCCGACGATGGCCCCCTCGACCGTGCCGAGCCCGGCGATGCCGCGAAGGTCCGCAAGCGACGAGACGCCGCCGCTGGCCACCACTGCCGCTGACGTGCGAGCACAGACATCGCGGAGCAGTCCCAGATTCGGCCCGGTGAGTGTGCCGTCGCGGTGTACGTCGGTGACGACATAGCGAGCGCAGCCGTCCTCGTCGAGGCGGGCCAGCGTCTCCCACAGGTCGCCGCCCTCGGTGGTCCAGCCGCGGGCAGCGAGCGTGGTACCCCGCACATCGAGGCCGACCGCGATGCGCTCGCCGTGCCCGGCGATCGCCTCGCGCACCCAGTCCGGCGATTCGAGGGCGGCGGTGCCCAGGTTGACCCGGGTCGCGCCGCTGGCCAGCGCGGCGTCCAGCGACGTGTCGTCGCGGATGCCCCCGGACAGCTCGACGGCAATGTCGAGGCTGCCCACCACCTTGCGCAGCAACTCGCGGTTGTTGCCGCGCCCGAACGCGGCGTCGAGGTCGACGAGGTGCAGCCATTGCGCGCCGTCGCGCTGCCACGCCAGGGCCGCCTCGAGCGGGTCGCCGTAGGAGGTCTCGGTGCCGGCCGCACCCCGCACGAGCCGGACGGCGGCGCCGTCAGCGACGTCGACCGCCGGCAGTAAGACGAAGCTCACCGGGACCTCCGATCCAGCATTGACACCGCCAGCGCCGGCAACCCGATAAGGCACACGAGGACCACGACGATGACCGCGTTGATCGACGACGTCACGAGATAGGTGAGCAGCACCGCGACGAGGACGAGCGTGAGCAGGGCGGCCCACCGCTCCTTGTTGCGGCGAAACCCAGCACCGTGTCGCCATAGTCGGCCCTGCCGCCAGGCCAGCTCCCGCTTGGCCCGGCGCGCCCGCCTCGCCGCCTCGCGGTCCCGGGCCGCACGCTCGGCTGCCGCCCGCTGCGCGGCGAGCGCCTGCCGCTCAGCGCGCGCCTTCGCACGAGCTTTGCTCACCGTGCCCTCCGGCTCTTCGCGCAAGCGCTCACAGTGTCGCCAGCCAGTTCTCGAGCAGCGTCGCGCCCGCGTCGCCGGACTTCTCCGGGTGGAACTGCGTCGCGCTGACCGGCCCGTCCTCGACCGCCGCCACGAAGTCCTCACCGTGATGCGCCTTCGCCACGAGGCCGGAGGTGTGGTGCACGGCGTAGGAGTGCACGAAATAGAAGCGGGTATCGCCCGGCAGCCCGGCGAACAGGGTTGATCCGGTCGGCGCGTCGACCGTGTTCCAGCCCATGTGGGGCAGGATCGGTGCTTGGAGCTGCTCGACCCGTCCGGGCAGCACGGACAGCCCAGCGGTCTCCGTGCCGTGCTCGACACCGGCCTCGAACAGCACCTGCATGCCGACACAGATGCCAAGCACCGGGGAGCCTTCATCAAGTGCCGCTTTGATCGTCACCGCGCCGTCCACTGTGGACAGTCCGGCCATGCACGCCGCGAAGGCGCCGACTCCGGGCACGACGAGGCCGTCGTATCCGGCCGGGTGAGGCGTCACGTCGACCGAGGCGCCGACGCGTTCCAGGGCACGCTGCGCAGAGCGCAGGTTGCCCGATCCGTAGTCGAGCACAGCGACGTGCTTCACAGGACGCCCTTGGTCGACGGAACCCCCGATACCCGAGGGTCGATCTCGGCGGCGGCCCGCAGCGCCCGCGCGGTGGCTTTGTACTGGGCCTCGATGATGTGGTGCCAGTCGCGTCCACTGTGGACGATCACGTGCAGCGCGAGGGCCGCATGGTGCGCGAACGATTCGAATACATGCCGGGTGAGCGTGGTCGCGTACGCGGTACCGATCACGGGCGGTGCGCCCTCAGGCTCTCGATGTACGAGGTACGGACGCCCCGACAGGTCGACCACGGCCTGCACCAGCGCCTCGTCCATGGGAATCAGCGCGTCGCCGAACCGGCGGGTGCCCGCCTTGTCACCGGCCGCCTGGGCGAACGCCTGGCCCAGTGCGATCGCGGTGTCCTCGACGGTGTGGTGGGCGTCGATGTGCAGGTCGCCCTCGACCTCGATGCGCAGGTCGAACAAGCCGTGCCTTCCGAACGACGTCAGCATGTGGTCATAGAAGCCGACCCCGGTCGAGACGTCGGTGACCCCATGGCCGTCGAGATCGATCTCGACGAGCACCTTCGTCTCAGCGGTCTGCCGCTCCACGCGACCAGTCCGCGTCATGGGCGAACCTCCTCCAGTGCGGCACGAAACGCAGCCATGTCGTCCGAAGTGCCGATCGACACGCGCAGCCACCCGTCCGGTCCCGTCTCACGGATCAGCACACCGCGGTCGAGCAGTCCCTGCCAGACGGCGTGGCGATCGACGAAGGTCCCGAACAATACGAAGTTGGTGTCCGAGTCGGCTGCCCGCAGCCCGATCTCGCGCAGCCACGAGACGGTGTCGTCGCGGCGCACGCGCAACTCGTCCACCCGGGCGAGCAGCTCATCGGCGTGAGCCAGCGCCACACGCGCGCCCGCCTGGGTCAGCGCCGAGAGGTGGTACGGCAGTCGGACAATACGCACCGCGTCGACGACGGCGGGTGTCGCAGCCAGGTAGCCCAGCCGCCCGCCGGCGAACGCGAACGCCTTGCTCATCGTCCTGGTGACGACCAGATGTGGGTACCGCGGCAGCAGCGACAAAGCGCTGGGCGTCCCGGACCGGCGGAACTCCGCGTACGCCTCGTCCATGATGACGATGCCGGGCGCCGCGGCGCAGATCGTCTCGATCACGTCGAAGGGAAGTGCAGTGCCCGTCGGGTTGTTAGGCGACGCGAGCAGCACCACAGACGGTTGACGTTCGGCGATAAGGCCGAGCGCATGTGCGGGATCGAGCGTGAAGTCCTCGCGGCGGCGGCCCAGCAGCCAGGTGGTGTGCGTGTTGCGGGCGTACTCCGGATACATCGAGTACGTCGGGGCGAACGACACGGCCGTGCGGCCCGGCCCGCCGAAGGCGCTCAGTAGCTGCTGCATGATCTCGTTCGAGCCGTTGGCCGCCCATACCTCGTCGGCGGTGAGCCCGTGACCGAGGTAGGCGGCCAGATCAGCACGCAGCGCAAGCGCATCACGGTCCGGGTAGCGGTTGAGATCCCGCGCCGCCTCTGCGACAGCATGCCCGATCTCAGCCACGACCGCGCCGGACGGCGGGTACGGGTTCTCGTTGACGTTCAGCCGCACCGGGACGTCGAGCTGGGGGGCCCCGTAGGGCAGCGCACCGCGCAGCTCGTCGCGGAGCGGCAGGTCGTCCAGGGTGGTCACGAGCGTATGGAGATCGCGGCGCCGTGCGCGGGCAAATCCTCCGCCGCGGCCAGGGCGAGCACGTGCAGGGCGACGTCGAGGAGCGCCTCACGGGTGTACTCGACGAGCTGCATGCCCTTCAGGAACGACTGCACGGACAGACCGGACGCGTGCCGGGCGGTGCAGCCTGTGGGCAGCACGTGGTTGGAACCCGCGCAGTAGTCACCCAACGATACTGGGGCGTATGGTCCGACGAAGATGCAGCCGGCGTTACGGACGCGCTCGGCGACCTCGCGTGCCGACGCGGTGATCACCTCGAGATGCTCGGCCGCGTACGCGTCGACAACGGCGATGCCTTGCTCGACGTCGCGGACCAGCACCGTGGCCGACTGGTCGCCGGTCAGCGCGGCGGTGATCCGCTCGACGTGTTTGGTCAGCGCGACCTGACGCTCGACCTCCACGTCGACGGCGTCGGCCAGCGCCACCGAGTCAGTGACCAGCACCGACGCGGCAAGGGTGTCGTGCTCGGCCTGGCTGATCAGGTCGGCGGCGACATGGACCGGATCGGCGGTCGCGTCGGCGAGGACGGCGATCTCGGTCGGTCCCGCCTCGGCGTCGATGCCGACGACGCCGCGCAGCAAACGCTTGGCGGCCGCCACGTAGATGTTGCCCGGGCCGGTCACCATGTCCACGGGCTCGATGCCCTGGCCCGCGTCGCCGTATGCGAGCAGCGCGACCGACTGCGCTCCTCCGACGGCGTACACCTCGTCCACGCCCAGGAGTGCACACGCCGCGAGGATCACCGGGTGCGGCAACCCACCGTGATCGTGCTGCGGCGGCGAGCAGATCGCGATCGACCGCACGCCTGCCACCTGCGCCGGCACGACGTTCATCACCACGCTCGACGGATAGACGGCGAGCCCTCCCGGCACGTAGAGCCCCACCCGGGCCACCGGCACCCATCGCTGGGTGACGCTGCCGCCCGGCACGACGCGTACGTCCACGTCGGTACGCCGCTGCGCCTCGTGTACGAGGCGCGCCCGGCGGATGGACTCCGCGAGCGCGTCACGGACAGCGGGCTCGAGCCGATCCAGCGCGGACCGCAGTGCGGACGCGGGCACCCGGGGCGTCGGCACGTCGACGCCGTCGAAGCGCAACGTTGCTTCGCGGACCGCGGCATAGCCGCGCTCGGCCGCCGCCTCGACGATCGGCGTGACCGCCGCGAGCGCCTGATGCACGTCGACCCGGGCGCGCGGCAACGACCGGCGCAGGTCCGAGTCGGCAGCGGTCAGATCGATGCGGCGCAGCACGCCTGCGAGTCTACGGAGCGTCGCCGGCGTCTGAGATGACGGTGAACGTCCATTGGCGCTCGTCCAGTGCCGAGGCGTCGACATACGGGAGCCGCGGCTGCACGAGGATCTCCAGCGGCGGCACGCCCGGCATGTCGGCGACGGTGAAGCTGTAGGTGACCCCGCCATCGGGACGTGCCCCCGTGGTCGGCGGCTCGAGTGGCACCGTGACGTAGCCGTCGCCGGCGCCATGCGTGGCGTATGCGTGCAGCCAGTCCGGCGAGCCCGCGAGCTCCCGGTCGAGCGTCACGTCGATGCGCGGCGCTGCCAGCCAGTCTCCGACGGCCGCGCCCGGCTCGGGCCACACGTCGACCAAGCGGGCGAACGCGACGTCGGCGCCGAGGTCGTCGCGCCGCGAGAACAGCGCGCAGGCGGCGTAGACGAGCAGCGCCATTGCCGGTTCCAGCAGCAGCAGACCCCGGGCGTGCACGCGCACGGACAGGGTGATCACTTGGTTCAATGTGCCGCCGTCGTGCCCACCACCCGTCGCATGCCCAACCCGGTCGGTGAGCAGCGCGCCGAGTAGCCCCCCGGCGGCAAGTGCCAGCGCTGCGGCAGGTCCGCGGGCTGACCGGCGCGACCAGGCTGCGGCCGCGGCGACGATGCCGGCCGCGCAGGTCAGCAGCACGAATCGGCCGTCGGAGGCGATGAGCGACTCGTTCTCTTCGGCGATGATGCCGTGCGGCGGGATGTAGACGAATCCCTGAGTACGCGGGCTGATCTGCTGCCACAGCAGGCCGAGCAGGGCCCCGGCGGCAGCGAGCCCGACCATGATCACAGCGGCCGGCCCCAGGTCCCGCGAGGTGAACCATGGCTGGGCCGGCGCCGCCGGCGGCAGCCGTTGCGCGGACTGCTCCGGGGACGCCGCGCTGGCTCGTTCTGTCGACATCCCCGCCAGTCTGTCAGTTCCTCGGCAGCGTGCCGTCGGCGACCACGGCTAGCGGTGATCTGGGGGGCGCAGTTGCCGCACGATCATGTGCACCTCGTCCAGGCGCGACCGGGACACGACCCGCTCCGCGTCGAAACCGCGTAGCCGCTGGAGGGTCTCGGCCCGCCGAGCGCGGCGTGCCAATCGCCACACCAGCAGCGGTAGCGTCCACATCCGGCTCGGCACGCCGATGCGGCGCAGTTCGGTGCGGATGTCGCCGCGAGTCTCGGCGACGAGGCGGCGCATCCGACCCTCAGCGGCGCCGAAGTAGCCCGCACCGGTAACCCGCCGCAGCACCGCCCCGAGTAGCGAGCGCAGCAGCAGGACGGTCAGCGCGAACACGCCGATCACCCCGGCCAGCCAGTGCGGGCCGAGCCACCACACCAACGCCGTCAGCGCGACGACAAGCAGCGCGAACACCGTCAGCGCGCGACTCACGGATTCGCCGATCGCGCGGCCGACCAGGTATCGACCGAGCGCCCACCGACTACCCGGCGTGCCCTGCTCGAACGCGCCGACGTCTGGGTGGTCGAAGTCCGGTGGTGGCAGCATCGTCACGCTACTGACGGTACTTGGCCAGCGAATACACTTGACATCGAGTGGCCGAATACAAGTACTCTACTTCGAGTAATCGATCTGGAGGACTGTGATGGCGCGACGGCGAGTGTCGAACCCGCTGGCGCTGGCGGTGCTCAGCTGCCTGATCGAACGGCCCATGCACCCGTACGAGATCTCCACGACGCTGCGCGAGCGCGGCAAAGAGCACAGCATCAAGCTGAACTACGGCTCGCTGTACTCGGTCGTCGAGTCGCTCCAAAAGCACGGGCTGATCACCGCCCAGGAGACGACCCGCGCCGGGCGCCGCCCGGAGCGCACCGTCTATGCGATCACCGATTCCGGGCGAGCAGAATTCGAGGATTGGTTGTCCGAGCTGCTCTCCACGCCGGTGCGTGAATACACGTCCCTGGAGGCCGGGCTCTCGCTCATCGGAGGCCTGCCTCCCGATGTGGTGGCCGACCTGCTCGATACCCGCGTGGAGAAACTGCGCGCCGAGGTGGGCACCGTCGAGGGCATGCTCGCCGGCGCTCGCGAGCAGGGCGTGCCCGACCTGTTCCTGATCGAGAGCGTCTTCCGGGTCCGGATGCTGCGTGCCGAAGAGGAGTTCGTCACGCAATTGAGCCGTGACATCCGAAGCAGCGCCCTACCTGGCACCAAGGCCTGGGGGCGCGTGCACCAGCTGATCGCTGCCGGCACATCTTTCGAGGAAATCTCCGCCGATCCGCTCCGGTATCTCGGGGAGGAGGGACGCGTCCTGCTGCCACCTGAGCAACCCAACTGAGTCAACCCGCCCGGGTGCGGCAACACCCGGGACGGGCTTCACCCTCGAGCCGATCCCCGCCCTGACGAGCACCGAATCCACTCAAGCGCAGCTCTCAGGGTAGGCGCTCGGCTCCGCACCTCACGGCAAGGAGCCAACTCGCATGTTGCATCTATCCACCCGCACGCAGGTCGACGTGGCGCTGGACGCGCGCGACCTCGTCAAGACCTACCCGGCGGGACGCGGCAAGGATCCGGTGCGTGCCCTGGACGGGCTCTCGATCCAGGTCGCGGCCGGGTCGGTGTTTGGCCTGCTCGGCCCGAACGGGGCGGGCAAATCCACTGCAGTCAAGGTCCTCACCACGCTGTCGCGCCCGGACTCGGGCCGGGCCAGCGTCGCCGGGATCGACGTCACCCTCGCCCCGGATCGGGTCAGACGCGCGATCGGACTTGTGTCGCAGCGGCCGAGCAGCGACCCGATGGCCACGGGGCGGGAGAACGTGGTGCTTGCCGCGCGCATTCAAGGCCTGAGCCGGCGCGACGCGCACCGCCGCACGGCTGAGCTCTTCGACCGGTTCGGGCTGACCGAGGCGGCCGACCGTCTTGTGCGCACTTACTCCGGCGGAATGGCCCGCAAGCTGGACGTCGCCATCGGGCTGATCCACCGGCCGCAGGTGCTGTTCCTTGACGAACCGACCACAGGTCTCGACCCGGAGGCGCGCGCCGACATGTGGGCCGAGATCGCGCGGCTCGCCGCCGACGAGCAGACAACTGTGCTGCTCACCACGCACTACCTGGACGAGGCCGACCACCTCGCCCACCGGCTGGCCATCGTCGACCGCGGTCGGGTCGTCGCCGAGGGCACCCCGGACGAGCTCAAGAGCGAGCTACGCGGCGACACCGTCCACCTCGAATTCGACAACTCGGAGACCGCGGCCGCAGCGCTGCGTCTGCTCGAACGACTCCCCGGGCTCGGCGGCATCGTCCCTGACGGGCTGGCCGTGCACGCCCGCGCGGACCTGGGTGCCCGAGCCGTACCCACCCTGCTCGCCGCCCTCGACGACGCCGGGATCGCCGCCGCATCCGTCACCGTCGCCCGCCCCTCACTGGACGACGTCTACCTGCGCCACGCCGGGCGCCGCTTCGAAGGGAATCACCAGTCATGACCGCAGCTGTCCTACCTGGACGGTTCGTCCGCCATTCCGGCTACCTGACCGTCCGCTCGGTGCGCGCGCTGATCCGCCAGCCCTGGTATGTGGCGGTCACGCTCGTGCAGCCGATCGTGTGGCTGCTCCTGTTCGGGCAGCTGTTCAAATCGGTCGTCCACATCCCGGGCTTCGCCGCGAGCGGCAGCTATCTCGAATTCATCACGCCCGGCGTGATCATGATGACGTCGCTGTTCTCGGCCGGATGGGCGGGCACGGTCTACATCGAGGACATGAACCGCGGCGTCATGGACCGGCTGCTGGCCTCGCCGGTCAGCCGTGGCGCAATGATGGTCGCCACGCTCGCATACCAGTCGATCGTGACGGTCATCCAGTCGCTTGCGGTGTTCGCGATCGCCTATGCGTGCGGGGCGCGCTTCGGCGGTGGCGTCTCGGGCGTCGTCGTGACGCTCGTGGCCGCGTCGCTGCTGACAGTCGTCTTTGCTGCGCTGTCGAACGCGGTAGCCCTGCTTGTCCGGCAACAGGACGCACTGATCGGGATCAGCCAGTTTCTGAGCCTGCCGCTGCCGTTCCTGTCGTCCGCGCTCATTGCCGCCGTGCTGTCGCCACCGTGGGTGCGGCACGTCGCGAACTACAACCCCGTCGACTGGGCTGTAGTGGTCAGCCGGCAGGCACTGTCCGGTGCCCCGGACGTGGGAGTGGTCGCGCCGCGGCTCGCCGCGCTCGCAGGGCTGGCCGTGGTCATGGGCTGGGTGGCCACCCAGGCCTTCGGTGCCTACCAGCGCTCCGTCTAGACCTGTCCCGCCAGCTTTTCATCACTGTTGAAATACGGCTCGCACTGTGAGACAGTAATTCATCGTTGAAGAAAAAGGATCGCGGAGAGGGATCGTCACATGGAACTGACCCGGCGCGCAGCGCCCGCGGCACCGGCCGCCACCGCCCATTCGCGGCGGTGGCTGGCCCTCGCCTTCATCG
>DATFRC010000060.1:0-10964 GCA_035263725.1 Jatrophihabitantaceae bacterium
GCCGACACTGGAGACACCGGTGCAGATCATCGGCGGGCTATGGGATTTCGTGGTGCCACCGAGCAACCACCGATTCCTGCATCTGCGCTTGCCGAACAACAAGATGGACCTCATCGACTCGGGGCATTTCGCCTGGGAAGACAAGCCCGACGTCTACGTCGACATCGTCACCAAGTGGTGGGCCGACGGCTACACCGCGACCAGCTCGGTCGCCTGATCGGTGGGGATAGAGCCATGACCTATTCGCAAGCTCCGAACAGATTCATCACCGCCGCGAACGGAATTGAGTACGCCTATCGCGAGACCGGCACGGGCGCCGTTCCGTTGGTGCTCCTGATCCACTTCCGCGGCAACCTCGACAGCTGGGATCCCGCGCTCATCGACGCACTGGCATCAAACCGGCAGGTGGTCGCATTCGACAATGCCGGCGTCGGCGGCTCCGGCGGCGCAACTCCGCGCACCGTTGCGGAGATGGCGCGCGACGCCATCGCCTTCCTCGACGCCATGAATATCGACCGCGCGGACATCCTCGGCTTCTCACTCGGCAGCTTCGTCGCCCAGGAGATAGCGCTCATCCGCCCCGACGTCGTCCGCCGGCTCGTCCTCGCATCCTCCGCGCCGCAGGGCGCGGCCGGCATGCACGGCTGGGCGCCCGATGTCATCGATGCAGTCGGCGCGAGGCAGTCGATCCCTGACCGCGTACTCGACGTGTTCTATGCGCCGTCATCGTCGAGTCGACAGGCAGGCCAGCAGGCCTTCGCGCGCATGTTCGCCCGGACCACGGACCGTGACAAGGCCACTAGCTGGGAATCGCGGCTTGCCCAGTACGACGCGGTATGCGCGTGGGGTGTGCCGAACCACGCCTTGCTGCAGAGAGTGAGCGCTATCGACGTGCCGACCTTCATCGCCAACGGCGACAGCGATCCGATGATCCTGCCGCATTACTCCTATCTGCTCGCCGGCCTCATCCCGCGGGCGCGCGTCAAGATCTATCCCGACTCGGCACACGGCTTCCTGTTCCAGCACCACGCCGAATTCGCCGCCGACGTCGAATCGTTTCTCGACGAATGAATCCAGCGGACCAGCGCGAGAGGAGAAGCACATCGCAGCTACCCGGATCGGTGTGACGCGACGGCAACGCCCCTGTCCGGCAGGGCATCGCGCAGCGCCTTGCGCGTGGTGATCCCGAGTTTGATGAACACCTTGTTGAGATGCCATTCGACGGTGCGCGGGCTGATGAACAGTTCGGTGCCGATCTCCGGGTTCGTTCTGCCCGCGACGGCGAGTCGCGCGATGTGCTCCTCCTGCGGTGTGAGGTCATCGCGAGTGTCGTCTCGGCGCTTGCGGACGGTCTCACCGGTCGCGAGCAGTTCGTGTCGCGTGCGCTCGGCGAAGCCGTGCGCACCGATCGCGGTGAACGTGTCATGCGCGGTGCGCAGTTGCTCGCGCGCATCGATTCGGCGGCCTTCGCGCCGCAGCCATTCCCCGTAGAGCAGCTGCCCGCGGGCGAGTTCCATGCGCAGGCGGGTACGTCCGAGCAGCGAGATCGAGTCGCGGTAATCGCGTTCGGCTTCTGCCTCGTTCAGAAGTGCGCGCACGCGGGCTTCGATCCCCAGCACCCAATTGGTCCGAGTCACGTGCGTGCGCTCCGCCAGCCACTCCACGGCGGAGCGGACGAGCGCCTGATCGTCGGTTCGCGATGCTGCCTCGGCCACCTCGGCGACAACGAGCGGGCCATATCCGACGTGATCGCGGTGCTCGAACGCTACCTTCGCAGCGTCGTGGGCGACGCCGTAGCGGCCGGTGCCGTTATAGAGCACCGCCTTCGCGTAGGTCGCATGGTCGACCATCCGGCCGAGACCACGTGAGCTCGCGGCTTGCATCATGCGCTCGATGAGTTCGGACGCACCCGCTTCCTGCCCGCGCCAGGCCGCGAGCATCATCTCCTCGTACCCCACGATGGCGCGCCCGGTCGACTGCGCGATCGCACGCTCCTCGTCGATGAGCACTGCCGCGTCACTCAGCTCGCCGGCGACCAGCTGACTTCTGGCGAGGAAGTTCAGCGCGAACTGCAGTTGCACGAGTGCTCCGGCGTCGCGGGCGACCCGCACCTGGCGCGAGGCGAGCTCATGTAGCGCGTCGGGCTCCCATAGGTCGAGCGCGATGAGTCCGGTCGCCCGCAAGCCGGTCAGCCAGAGCCAGCGACCGAGGTCTCCGGCGGGAGTCTTCAGTGCCAGCACGGTGTCCAGCGCTTGCTTCATCGCAGGAGCGGCTGCCACGTATCCGTTCGTGAGCCGCACGGCGAGCGCGTCGAGTACGACATCGACTGCGCCGGGCGGCTGGGGCGCGGGCGGTGCCGCTCGGGCGGCTTCGGCCGTGTCGTGCTGGGCATTCGGGCTGTCCAGATCAGCCGCCCAGACGGCCGCGCCGAGCGCCTCGAGGTGGGTCGCGCGCGCCAGGTCGACACGCAGCGGCTCCAACCGCTTGGCCGCGCTGACGAGCAACCGTGCGGCATCGCCCATGCGCAGTTGATCGAATGCAACGAGTCCCCGCAGGTGTTCGACCTCCGCGGCCGACAATGCCGACAACGGCCCGGCCTCGGTCGCGTTGAGCAGTTCGAGCGCCACGTCGAGCACGCCGGCGTCGCGCTTGGCGCGGGCCGCGGCGAGCAGCCGGCGCACGCGAGAGGCCGGATCGGGCGTGAGCGTCGCGGCGCTCGCCAGGAACGCGGCGTTCGCAGCGATGCCCCCGCGGGCCTGCGCCAGAGCAGCCGAACGTTCCAGTTCCGCGGCGATCTCCTCGTCAGGTCCGAGTGCCGCCTGCGCCCGGTGCCACGCGCGCCGTTCCGGAGCGGCGTCCGGATCAGTCGCAACGGCGAGCGCCGCGTGTAACGCGCGGCGCTCGGCAGTCGACGCCGAGCGGTAAGCGGCGGAACGCATCAGCGGGTGACGGAACCGCAGCTCTACGCCGACCTCGAACAGGCCGGCGTCGACCGCCGGCATTACGGCCTCCGGGTCAATGCCAAGGTGTTCGGCAGCGCGCCACACAAGCAACGGCTCGGCCACCGGATCCGCCGCCGCAAGCTGCAACAGCCGTCGGGTGCCGGCCGGAAGCGCGTCCAGCCGGCGAAGGAAACCGTCCTCGAGGCTCCCGGAGAGCCCGGTCGCGGCAGCGGCAGCGAAGCCGCCGGCCAGCTGATCCGCGCTGACGGTGCGCGGCAGCTCCAGCAGGGCAAGCGGATTGCCGCGAGTCTCCGCGACGATCCGGTCACGAACGCGCTCGTCGATTCTGCCCGGGATCACCGTGTCGAGCAGCGCCTGGGCGTCGTTGCTGTCGAGCCCGCGCAGCGACAGGTCCGGCAGTCCCACCAGCTGCTCCTCGCCGCTCGGCTGGCGTACAGCGAATACGAGCGCCACAGGCTCCGCGAGGAGTCGGCGTGCGACGAATTCGAGCACCCGGGCGGACGCGTCATCGAGCCACTGGAAATCGTCCACGGCGCAGAACAGTGGCCGCTCCTCTGCGACCGCCGAGATCAGGCCGAGTGCCGCCAACGCCACGAGGAAGCGGTCGGGAGGCTCGCCGGACGACAGGCCCAACACGGTTCGGAGCGCGACCTGTTGCGGCTCGGGCAGGACGTCTAGCCGGTTGAGCATCGGCGTGCACAGCTCGTGCAATCCCGCGTACGCCAACTCGATCTGCGATTCGACGCCCGCCAGCTGCGCGACCCGGAAGCCGGATGCCCGCTCAGCGGCGTAACGCAGCAGCGCCGTCTTGCCGACGCCGGCCTCGCCCCGGATGACCAGCACCGAACTGTGCGCCTTGCGCGCGTCGTCGAGCTGCCGATCCAGCAGCGCGCGTTCGCTCGATCGGCCCAGCAACCTCGGCGGACGCTCGGCGTTGATCCGCACAGCGTAAGGCGGGCGTGCGTCGGCCGGGACCGTGCGACGATTGCCCTCATGTCAGCGCTCGAGCAAAGTGGGCGACTCGGGCTCGTCCTGCATCCGCGTAGCGACCCAACTGCCGTCGTAGAGACGTTGACGACTTGGGCGCGGTCACACGGCAAACGGGTGATCGTCGACGCCCGGGACGCGGCGCGGGTGCCTGACGGCGTGGAACCGGTGAGCACGGCTGAGCTCGTCGATCAAGCAGACGCGCTGATCAGTCTTGGCGGCGACGGCACGATGCTGGGGGCGCTGCGACTCGTCGCACAACGTCCCGTCCCGGTCCTCGGCGTGAACCTCGGCAACCTCGGCTTCCTGGTCGAGATCGAGCCGCACGAGCTCACCGAGGCGCTCGACCGGCTCGACCGAGGCGACTACTGCATCGAGGAACATAGCGGCGCGGTCCTGACCGACGGACCCGACGAGTCGGTCGCGTTCAACGACATCGCACTCGCCAGCGTGCCCGGCGAGGGAGCGGTACAGGCGTTGCTGAGCGTCAACGGGCGCGCGAGTGGGCGATACCGCTGCGATGCCCTGGTCATCGCCACGCCGATCGGTTCCACCGCCTACTCGTACGCGGCGGGAGGGCCACTCGTGTCGCCGATACTCGATGCCATGATCATCAGCCCGGTGGCCCCGATATCCGGCATCTCGCGACCAGCGGTGATCTCGGCCGCCGAGCCGATCGGGTTGACATTGCTGGAAAGCAGCGGCCAACCGGCAGTCCAAGTCGACGGCACGATCATGCGACGGATGCAGCCCGGTGAGGGACTCGAAGTGCGCCTCAAACCCCGGGCAGGCCTCCTGGTGCGGCTGGACCCGGTGCGCTACCAACAACGCAGCCGCGTCAAGCTCAGCCTGCTCGACCTACCCTTCCTGCCCGAGGAGATGCGCGACGTGCTCCCGGCGGCGATCCCGTCGCACTGATCTAGGCCAACAGCCGCCGCGGTGTGATCACGATCGGTACCGAGAACAGTTCGGAGAACTCAGTCACGCTGCCGAACAGCGCGCCGATCCGCTCGGCGTATTTTGCCCGGTACTCGGCGTGCAGTTCAGCCGCGGGCATGGTGGTGTCGATGCGCGCGTGGCCCTCGATACGGATCACATCACGACCGATGTCGGTTACGTCCAACCCCAGGCAGACTTCAGGATTAGCGGTGATGTTCGCCAGCTTCTGCTTGCCGCGTCGCGTGTAGATCAAGATGCGACCGTCGGGCAGGTGCAGAAACCACACCGGCACGCTGTGCGGGCGACCACGGGAATCGACCGAGGTGAACCACACCATGAGGTTGCTCTTCAACCGCGCCGACACGTGAGCCCGGCGCACATCGTCGACATCGACGCCACTGTCCAGATCGCTGGTCCGCATCACCGAACCATAGGAGCGCGGCCGGACACCGGGGACACGCGCCGTGTCGCTCGTAGTCGACGGGTTGCCGCGCGCCCCCGCCGGCGGCAGGCTCGAGGCAGGACCGGCGAAAGGGAGCAACCGCGTAATGAGCGATTCGAGCATCCTCGCCGACCAGGTCCGGGACTTGCTTACCAGCGGCAGGCTGGCCCATCTGGTCACAATCAACCCGGACGGCAGCCCACAGGTCAGCATCATGTGGATCGGCCTGGACGGCGACGAGATCGTCAGCGGGCACCTCGGCGACCGTCAGAAGCTGCGCAACGTGCGCCGCGATCCGCGCGTGGCGCTCTCGATCGAGGCCGGGCACGTCAACGAGATGGGCCTGGGCGAGTATCTGCTCGTATACGGCACGGCCCGGATCACCGAGGGCGGCGCGGCCGAGCTGCTGCAGCGCCTGGCCTACGTCTATCTCGGCCCGGACGTGACATTCCCTCCTGGACGCGATCACCCGCCGGGCGTGATCTTGCGCATCCGGCCGAACCGCATCGGCGGCGTCGGCCCCTGGGCCGCCCACTGACCAGTAACCGATCGCGCAAGATTCGCTCGTCTCAGGCGAGGAGATCTTGCGCGATCGGGAGAGGACGCAAATGACTCACGCGGAACAACTCACCGCGCCGATCACCGAACACGGCGAGGGCCCGGTCTGGTGGCCGGACGGCCACCTGCGCTGCGTGGACCTGCTCGCCGGTGACCTTGTTGACGTGCATGAGGACGCAACGATCACCCGCAGCCACATCAGCCAAGTGGCCGCCGTGGTACGACCGCGGTCTGCCGGTGGCGCCGTTGTCGCCGTCGAACGCGGCATTGTGCTCCTCGACGATTCGGGCAACGCGACCCGACAACCCGAGGTCTGGGGCGACCCCGGCGTGCGCATGAACGACGGCGGCTGCGACCCCGACGGGCGCTTCTACTGCGGCTCCATGGCTTATGACGAAGCGCCCGGACGAGGGAGCCTCTACCGCTTCGACAAGGACGGAACCGCCACGGTGATCCTCGCCGGCGTCACCATCTCCAACGGGTTCGCCTTTGCCCCGGACGGCTCCACCGCCTACTACGCCGACACGCCCACCCAGCGCATCGATGCCTTCGATTACGACTACCAACGGGGCCTGACCCGTCGGCGCCCACTGATCACGATCCCGCCCGAGGCCGGCTCGCCCGACGGCATCACCGTCGACAGTGAGGGCGGCATCTGGGTCGCATGTTGGGGCGGCAGTGCGGTCCGCCGGTACGACCGCGACAGCTCGCTCGACGCCGTCATCGACATTCCCGGGGTGAACCAGGTCACCGCCTGCACCCTCGGCGGACCGCACCTCGACCGGCTCTACGTCACCACATCGCGCAGGGGACTCGACCCGACCGCGGCCGGCGGGGCCGGCGCCATCTTCACCGTCGACGACGTCATTCCGGGACAGCCGGTTCAGCCCGCGGACCTGTAAACGACCGGGGCTTCTTCAGCTGCCGACGCGGGCGATGCGGGCGGCGAGTTCGTCGCGGGTGGGTCCATCGGGAACTGACGGCCGGAAGCCCGACCGGAGATTCGCGCGGGCACGTTCCTCGATCTGAGCCAGCACGGACGGTCCCGCCAACATGGCCTGATATGCGCCGACGATGGGCATCACCGACTGGTCGGCCTCGGCAAGTGAGCAGATGAGGTCGGACGGCAGCGGCTGGTCGAGGTCGACGTCCTCGCCGCGCCAGCGCGACAGCAATCCGGCGTCCCACGCGACGTGGTCGTCGTACCAGGGCCGCAAGGTCGACGTGCACCACTGGTCGACGTCGCCCGCCACGGCAGCGAGGTCGGTGCCGTGCTCGTCCAGGGCGGCGAGCACGTGCCGGGCGTGCATCAGGGAGGTCGATACGCCGCGCCCGGCGGCCGGATTCGTCGTCAGGACGGCGTCGCCGACGAACAAGATCCCTTCCGCGGCCGGCCGGCCGTCGGAGCCCAGCTGCCCGCGGTAGGCGTTGAGCAGATGGCCGCCGACCATGGTCGGTCCGTTCGGCTTGGCCCGCTCCGGGTCCACCCATGCTGCGATCGAAGGAATCTCCTGTGTCGCGGTGTCGAACACGTCGTCGTGCCGGAGCCGGGCTAGCTCGCGGTCGTCGGCCGGCCGGACGATAAGGACCTGGAACGTACTCGCGTCCTGCACAAAGATGATCACCAGGTAGCCGTGGTAAATGCCGCCCCATCCCGGCGGACTGTTCAGCGGTCCAGGCTCGGCATCGGGCAGCAACTGGTACTCCCGCGAGACATAGGCGAAGCCCGAGTCCTGACCTACGCCAGGTGCGCGCAATCCGTCGGCGAAGCGCCCGGCTCGCCCGGACGCGTCGATGACGAGGTCGGCCTCGATCGTCCGGCCGTCGACCACGACCCCGCGCACCCGGTGGCGGTCGACCCTCACGTGGCTGGCGTTGCCGACCACCGTCGTCACTCCCGGTTCGGCGACGGCGGCCGCGCGCAGTACCCGCTCGAACGTGAGCCGGCGCATGCGAAGGCCCAGGAACTCAGGCATGGCCGGGCTGAGCGGCGTCGGCAACGCGCCGGCCTCGACCAACCGAGCGGCGACTTCGGGGACCTCGGCGAGCAGCGCGTCGCGGACCTGCGGCCGGAAGAAGTGTGGATGGCGGAACTGCATGACGCCCCTGCGATTCCATTGGTCGTCGGCAGCCGGTCCCGGGTCTCGATCGACCAGCGTGACCGAGTGCCCGCGCCGGGCCAACGACATCGCCAGGAACATACCGGTCGGCCCGGCGCCTACGATCACCGTCCTCATTTACACTTCCCCCGTTCAGGTAATCGCCGCTAAATTCATTACACGGATGGTGTAGCTAAATGGCGGAGGCTGTCAAGAGGCACTACTCCTCGCAACTGCGGGCCGCCCATGCCCGCGAGACACGACGTGCCGTCGTTCGCGCCGGCGCAGAACTGTTCATGACACAGGGATTCGGCCGCACCACCATCGAGGAGATCGCCGCAACGGCGGGTGTCAGCCGCAAGACCGTGTTCGCCTCCGCCGGCGGGAAGGCCGACATCCTCAAGCTCGCCATCGACTGGGCGATCGTCGGCGACGACGAGCCGGTCGCCCTGATACGGCGGCCAATCATTCAGGAGGCGCTCAAGCAGGCGGACCCAGACCTGATCATCCGGACCTGGGCGTCAGTGGTCTGCCAGATTTCCAAGCGCGTAGCGGGCCTGGCCTGGGCGTTGCTGTCGGCGGCCGGGACCGACGCGCAAGCCCAGCAACTGCTCGAGGCCGGACACACCCAACGGCTCGCCGGGGCCCGGTCGTTCGTGCGCCACCTCGCCAAGAACGGCGGCCTGCGCAGCGGACTCAGCGTCAGCGATGCCATCGACATCGTCTGGGTGCACAACGATCCGATCTTGTTCTACCGGCTCGTCCAGCAACGCGGCTGGTCCGCCAAACGCTACGAGAACTGGCTCTACCGCACGATCCGGTTGCAGCTGGGCACCGAGGAATCCGGCCGACGTCCCGGACAACCGCGCCGCGGACCGGGCTGACCACCCTCGACAGGCGTTGCGGAGCACCTTGGCCGGGGCGACACTGCCCGTATGCCGTTGCTGGAGCGAGAGCATGCGCTGGCCTCGCTTCGCGAGTACGCCGACGCGGCGGCGGTCGGTGATGGGCGTGTGGTGCTGGTTTCCGGCGAGGCTGGGGTGGGCAAGTCGACGCTGCTCGAGCATTTCGAGGCGGCGACGCCACACGCGCGCTGGCTACACGGCGCCTGCGACGGACTGTTCACGCCACGGCCACTCGGCCCGCTGTTCGACGTCGCTGTAGAACTCGGCGGGGGCCTGCTGGCGGCATCGCGTGAGGACGCGCCCCGAGAGGAACTCTTCCGACTCTTCCTGGCTGCGGTGACCGACGGCGAGCGCCCCTGGGTGGTGGCCATCGAAGACATCCAATGGGCCGATGAGTCGACGCTGGACCTGCTGCGTTTCCTGGGCCGTCGGCTTCGTAACGCAGCCGTGCTGCTCATCTGCACGTACCGCGATGACGAGCTCGCGCTGGACCACCCGCTTCGGGTCATGCTGGGCGAGTTGGCCTCATCGCGCTCCACCCGCAGGGTGAACCTGGCTCCGCTGTCCGAGGCGGCGGTCCGGGTACTTGCGGCCGGCAGCGGTATCGACGCAGCCGACCTACATCGGCTCTCGGGCGGCAACCCGTTCTTTGTCACCGAGGTGCTGCAGGCGGGTTCGAGTGAGCTGCCGGAGTCGGCCAGGGACGCCGTCCTTGCGCGTCTTGCTCGGCTGAGCCGGTCCGCGCGGCGGACAGCGGAGGCGGCAGCGCTGATCGGGACGCACGTCGAGGCCTGGTTGCTGGACGCGGTTGCCGCGCCGACCGTCGCGGACCTCGACGATCTGCTGTCCAGCGGGCTGCTCGTATCCGATCGGGACGCGGTGCGGTTCCGGCACGAACTCGCGCGCCTTGCCGTCGAGCGGCAGGTGCCGGCACACCGTCGGAAGCAGACGCACCGGAAGGCGCTGCTTGCGATGCAAGTCCACGGGGGCGGCGACGAGGCGCGGCTGGCGTATCACGCCGACGGAGCAGAAGATGCGGACGCGGTACTGCGCTTCGCCCCGGCCGCCGCCGAGCGCGCGTCCTCGCTGGGATCGCACCGGGAGGCGGCTTCCCAATACGAGCGTGCCATCCGATTCGCCACCGAGCGGGACCCCGTCGCGTTGGCCGAGCTGTACGACTTGCTGGTCAAGGAGAGCGCGCTGACCGACACGTGGGAGCGCGCCGCAGAGGCAGGTGAACGTGCCCTCGCGCTGTGGCGGCAAGTCGGCGATACGCGCCGCGAGGGCGCCACGATGTCGGAGCTCTCGCGCACGATGTGGCGCTTGTGCCGGCCTGAGGCGCTGCAGTACGCAGAGGATGCCGTCGCAACTCTGGAACCGCTCGGTCCGTCGGCGGAGTTGGCATGGGCATACGCCACGGTCGCGTATCGGCTCATGGACCGCATCGATGACCGCGGCGTCGCGCTGGCACGACGGGCTCAGGCACTCGCCGCCGAGCTCGGGCTACCGAATGTGCACAGCGATGCGCTGAACACAGAAGCCTGCATCCTGAACGGCCGGGGCGAAGACTGGCGACCGGCGATCGAACAGGCTCTTGACGTCGCGATCGAGGGGGGCGCGCAGGAACAGGCCGGCCGTGCCTACGCCAACTTCAGCGAGCTGCTGCTCGAACAGGGCAGCTTCGCCGAGTGCGAGAAGTACATCGACGAGGGCACGCGCTACTGCGACGAGCGCGACCTCGACACGTACGGCTTCTGCCTGCGCGGCGAAGGGGCCGATGTGACGCTGTTGCAAGGTCGCTGGGACGAGACCGTGGCGATCGCCCGCTCAGTCCTCGACCGCCGGGTGTCCTCGCCGGCGAACCGCATCCACTTGGCGCTACCGATCGGACTCGTGCTGGCGCGCCGTGGCGACGCCGAGGCCGCCTGGGCCTATCTCGACGAAGCCCTCAGTAACGCGATCAACTCAGGTGAGGACGGTTGGCTTGTCGAGAGCTATCCGGCACACGCCGAAGCCCACTGGCTGGGCGACGACCTCGAAGCCGCGCGCGCCGATCTGTCGGCTGCCGCGC
>DATFRC010000061.1:0-3259 GCA_035263725.1 Jatrophihabitantaceae bacterium
CACATCCAGAGCGCCGCCGCCGTGCGCCAGCACCGATCACCGCCACAGGCCGGGCAGATGAACCCGTCCGGCCAGCGCAACCGCGCCAGATACTCCACACACGCCGCATCGTCGGGAAACCAGTCCCGGAACTCCTGATACGTGCGCGGATAGTCCACCCCGCCAATCGGCCGCTCAGATCCCACACCCCGAGACTACTGTATTCAAGCAGATAAGCAGAACACGTGTACGAGCATATCAGTCACTCGAGGCGCCGCTTACCCTTATTTCATAAGGAGATTCGAGCGAACAGCGTTGCGTTAAGGTAAGCAGAGCAAGCAACGAGCTCGCTCCGTCGCTGCCGTTCTAAAACGCGACCGACGCGAGTCAGCAACCCGGCAATGTAAGCAGAGCAAGTTACTGACTCCCTCCGTCGCTGCCGTTCTTAAAGGCGACCAAGGAGCAACCGCTCAGGCGCCGAACGTGCGCGGATCCCGGGTGAAGGGATAGCCGGCCCACATCAGCCGCGCGACGCCGCCGGATGCGTCCCGTTCGATGCGCAGCAGTTCGCCTTCCTCACGGCCGGATGCGGTGCGGTAGCGGTCTGCGTCGATTGGCTCGAAGACGGCCGGCGGCTTGGATGCGGGGTCCCGGTCCTTGCGCGCTTCCAGGCGGCCGTCACGGGCGAGGAACGTGAACGAGTCACCCTCCGACCACCATCGTCCGACGAGGGGCGCCAGTTCGGCCGGCAGCGGCGGTCCCGGCCGCCACGCTGGTACGGGAGGTGGCGCGGTATCGAGGACCGTGCACACCAGATCGAGTGCCAGATCCGCAGGGGCAGCGCCCGCGGACGTGTTGCACAAGACGATCGCGCCGACGCGATCGGCGCGGTGCAGCGCGATGCACGACAAGAAACCGGGCATGGCGCCCTCGTGGCCGATCATGATCCGGTCACCGCGCCGAAACAGCTCCAGCCCGAGGCCCCACGCGAGGGTCCACGCCTCGAGGTCGGCCATGATCTCGGGGCGACTCATCTCGTCGAGCGTCGCTGCGGGCAGTACGCCGTCCGCTCCCGACCCCAGGAACGTCACCCAACGCACGAGATCGGACACCGTGCTCCACAGCCCGCCGGCGGACGAGAACCCGGCCATGTCCGGCCACTTCTCGAGATGCACCTGGTCGGTATACGGGTCGGTGTAGTAGCCGACGGCGACCGGCTGCTCCGGCGCCTGAGAGGTGCGGGTCATCCCGAGCGGATCGAGCAGCCGGTCCTGCACAGCCGCGATCCACTGCCGCCCGTCCACCCGGGCCACGACCTCGCCTAGGAGCGAGTAGGCGAGATTGGAGTAGTGCCACCGCCGCCGCGCCGGAAGCACCTGCTCGGCGTCGCCCAGGTCACGTACCACCTCGTCGATGGACGGTACGACGAGGGTGTCCCAAATATCGCCGACCGGTTCCCGCTGCAGCCCGGACGCGTGCGCGAGCAGCGTGCGTAGCGTCATGTCGCCGTGCGCCGGGACGTCCAGGAACCGGGATATCGGATCGGACAGGGACAGCTTGCCCTCGTCACGCAGCGCCATGATCGTGACTGCGGTGAACGTCTTGCTGATGGAACCGATCGAGAACGCGGTGTCCGGGCTCGGCGCACGATCCGGTTGTGTTACGTCGGAGGCACCGACGCCCAACGACCACTCGAGCAATCCGTCGCGCACGACGCCGGCGATCAGGCCAGGTGTGCGCCACTCCCGCTGCCGCGCCCGGACAAGCCGTTCCTGGTGATCGAAACTCACGGCCGGCCCAGCGCGCGATAGCGCCACCCTGCGCGGCGCCAGCGCACCGGGTCGAGCACGTTGCGCCCGTCGACGATGTTGCGCTGGCCCACGAGCTTGCCGACCACTGCCGGGTCCATTGAGCGGAATTCGTCCCACTCGGTGAGCAGCATGGTGACGTCCGCCCCGAGGAGCGCCTCTTCGAGAGACTCGACGTAGATCAGCCCGGGGTGGACGCGCCGCGCGTTCTCGATCGCATGGGGGTCGTAGATCACGACGTCCCCGCCGCGCCGTTCGATCGAGGCGGCCACATCGAGCGCCGGCGAGTCCCGGACGTCGTCGCTGTTCGGCTTGAACGCCGCGCCCAGCACGGCGATGCGGGTACCGCGGTAGGTGCCGTCGACCAGGTCCAGGCCGAGCTCGAGGGTGCGGGCACGGCGGCGCAGGTTGATCTCGTCGACCTCGCGCAGGAACGAGACCGCCTGGTCGACGCCGAGTTCCCCGGCGCGAGCGATGAACGCGCGGATGTCCTTGGGCAGGCAGCCCCCACCGAAACCCAAGCCCGAGCGGAGGAACCGGTGCCCGATCCGCTCGTCGTGGCCGATCGCATCGGCGAGCGCCGTGACGTCGGCGCCGGTCGCCTCGCACACCTCCGCCATCGCGTTGATGAAGGAGATCTTGGTAGCCAGGAACGAGTTCGCCGCCACCTTGACCAGCTCGGCGGTCGCGAAGTCGGTGACGATGACGGGCGTCCCTTCCTCGATCATCGGTGCGAATGCGGCGCGCAGCTGCTGCTCGGCCCAGTCGGAGTTCACACCGAACACCAGGCGGTCCGGGTGCATGGTGTCCTGGACGGCGAGCCCCTCACGCAGGAACTCCGGGTTCCACGCCAGCTCAACGTCCTTCGTCGGCGTGAGGCTGCGCATCAGCTTTTCCATGCGGGCCGCCGTACCGGCCGGTACGGTCGACTTACCCACCACCAGTGCCTTGCGGGAAAGGTGCGGTGACAGCGACGTGAATGCCGCCTCGACGTAACGCAGATCGGCTGAGTACTCGCCCTTCTTCTGCGGCGTCCCGACACAGATGAAGTGCACGTCGGCGAACTCGGCGGCTTCCTCGTAGGAGGTCGTGAAGCGCAGCCGCGGATTCGTCGCGTGCCTGGTCAGGAGCTCGGGCAGCCCGGGCTCGTAGAACGGGACCTCGCCCTTGGCGAGCCGGCCGACCTTCTCCGTATCGACATCCAGGCCGATGACCTCATAGCCGAGCTCCACCATGCACACCGCATGGGTGGCCCCGAGGTAGCCGGTGCCGATCACGGACAGCCTTGGCCGCTGTGTGCTCACTGCCCAACCCTCCGTCCGTACTGGATAACCCGAGGAGGTTAGCTGTTCACCGGGGACCGGTGGCATCCAGTCTGCCGGAGGTGCTGTGATGGGAACCGACGACAGGAGGGCGCCCACATGGTCGAAGCAGCAACGCCGTTGCCTGAACGAAGCGCCTGGAAGGAGCTT
>DATFRC010000062.1:0-3620 GCA_035263725.1 Jatrophihabitantaceae bacterium
ACGACAGTGAACGTGTTGACCACGCTGCTGACGCCCGACGCTGGGAGGGTAGTCGTCGCCGGGCACGACGTGGTCACGGAAACCAAGGCAGTGCGCGCGGCGGTCGGGGTCACCGGCCAGTTCGCCTCAGTGGACGACCTGCTCACCGGCAGGGAGAACCTGCTGATGATGGCGGATCTGCTGCACTTCCCCAGAACCGAGGGCCGACGAATCGCCGACCGGTTGCTCGACCGCTTCGACCTGGTCGACGCGGCGAACAAACGGGCGGCGTTCTATTCCGGCGGCATGCGCCGCAAGCTGGACCTTGCCATGACACTGGTCGGCAGGCGACAGATCACTTTCCTGGACGAACCCACGGCGGGACTCGACCCGGGCAGTCGCCGCACCATGTGGGAGATCATCCGGGAGCTGGTCGCCGACGGCATGACCATCTTCCTCACCACACAGTACCTGGAGGAGGCCGACGAGCTCGCCGACCGGATCGCCGTCCTCGATCAGGGTCGGATCATCGCCGAGGGCACCGCAGAGGAACTCAAGCACCAGATCCCGGGCAGCCATGTCCGGCTACGGTTCGCCGATCGGTACGAGCTCGACGTGGCGAGGCGGGTCCTGCAGGAGTCCACGAAGGACGACGAGGAGTTGACCCTGCGTGTTCCCGGCGACGGTGGGGTGAAGTCATTGCGCGCGCTGCTGGCTCGGCTCGACGAGCACTCCATCGAAGTCGAGGAGCTGTCCGTGCACACGCCGGACCTGGATGACGTGTTCCTCGCGCTCACCCGCCAGGCACGGGAGGAGGCCATCGCACGATGAATGCTGTCTCAGCTGTCTTCGCGGACTCAGCCACCATGTTGCGGCGGAACATCCGGCACACGGTGCGCAACCCGGTGGCCCTGTTCAACGGCATAGTCATGCCGCTCTTCGTGATGCTCCTGCTGGTCTACGTACTCGGTGGCGCGTTCGACATCGGCGTCAGGTACGTCGATTACGCGACGCCAGGGTTGATCATCATGACCATCGGCTACGGCATCAGCGCCACCGCGGCCGCTGTCAACTCCGATATGACGTCCGGAGCCATCAACCGGCTCCGGGTCATGGACGTGTCCCGATCCGCGGTGTTGAACGCGCACGTGATCGCGACCACGTTGCGGAGCCTGGTGGCTGTCGCGCTCATCGTCGGGGCGGCACTGTTGCTGGGATTCCGTCCGGAGGCGAGTCTCCTCCAGTGGCTCGGTGTGGTCGGCATGATCGTACTGACGATCGTCGCGATCGCCTGGCTGACCGTCGCATTCGGTCTCGCCGCGAAGACCGCGGAGAACGCGGCCTTCGCCGTCGTCCCGCTGATACTCCTCCCCTTCCTGAGCAGCGCGTTCGTGCCGGCCGACAAGATGGGGCCGGGTGTACGACAGTTCGCCGAGTACCAGCCGTTCACCCCGATCATCGAGACCATGCGAGGGTTGTTGAACGGCACACCGTCGGCGGCGTCCGCGATGACGGCGATCGCCTGGTGCATCGGGCTGACGTTGGTCGGCTACCTGTGGGCGCGCGCGACGTTCACGAAGCGAGCGTGATCGCGGCCAGCTCACGCCAGTCCTGACGCCGGCCGGCACGAGTCGCCTCGGCGAACACGGTTTCGCCGAGGCGGCTCCGCGCGTCCTCGGCGATCCGGGACGCGTCCAGCAGTGAACGGTCGGCCGTGCCGCGCACGCTGTCGCTTGCCGCGAGCAGCCGCGCTGCCTGCTCGTACTCTCCCTGTCGCAGCGCGAGATCCGCGACGCCGACCAACACCTCGGCGATCAGGGGGAGATACATCGTTTCCCGAGCCTCGTGAAACGCCTCGGTCCGGTGCGCGCGAGCCCTGCCGAGGTCCTCAGTGAGGTAGCCGTACTGATCCTGGGTCCTGGCGCGGTAGGCGCCGCGGAAATCCGCACTGCCCAGAATCGTCCGTACCGCCGCCAGATGCTCGTAGGCCTCGTCCGTGTCGCCGCGCCAGCGCGCCAGCTGCGCCTTCGAGAGCACCAGCTCGGCAAGCACATCCGGCCAGCCGATCCGGTCCTCGTACCGCCGCGCCTCGGTGATCGCCGTCGTGCTGGACCGCTCGTCGCCGAGCAGCCAGTACAGCTGAGCCTGCCGCGCCCGCAAGCCGACCACGTCCTCGATCGCGCCCACCTCGGTCAGCGTCTCGACCGCCTCTTCGTAGCGCTCGCACGCGCGCAGGAACTCGCCGCGTGTGGCAAGCCGCTCGGCCAGGCAGGTCAACGCGAAGGAGATCCCCCACCGGTCACCGAGCACGCGGAACTCGGTGAGCGCGACTTCGAAGTCGGCGTCCACGTCGGATTCCGAACCTCCGAACATGAGCCGAAATCGACCGCGGCTGAGCCTGGCCAGCGCGCGGACCCACGGGTCGTCGTCAGTGAGCAGCGGCTCGAAGGCAGCCGGGAGCTCTGATGGCTCCTGAAGCGCCAGGTTCAGCGGCTCGACGAACCCCAGCAGCGGGTTACGAAGCTGACTGCGCTGGGAGAGCCGGTACGACTCATGGATCCACTCCCGTGCGTCAAATTGGTCGCTGCCGGGACGGGACGTCACGAACACGGTCACGACGAGGTACGCCGTCGCCCGGACCTCATCGGGCACCTCACCGGGCAGTG
The DNA here is from genome assembly GCA_035263725.1 of Jatrophihabitantaceae bacterium. Lineage (GTDB taxonomy): Bacteria > Actinomycetota > Actinomycetes > Mycobacteriales > Jatrophihabitantaceae > DASXRA01. The sequence goes on from DATFRC010000062.1 coordinate 2,646, forward strand.
AAGCAGCCGCGATGCTCAACTCTGTGCCCTCGGCCTTGTGCCCGCTGAGGAACCAGTACCAGCCTGCGGCGGCGACCAGCCGCATCGCCTCGTGGGCCTGCCCGCCGGCGATGGCGCCACGCAGCGCGGCACTGATGTTGTGGTGCTCGACCGTGAGCGCCGCCAGCCATGCCAGCTGCTCCGCCCGACGCAGGTGCGGCTCGGCCGCCTCGGCCAGCTCCGTGAAGTAACCGAGGTGCGCCTGGCGCATCAGCTCGGCTTCCCCGGCTTCGGCGAGCCGGTGTGCCGCGTACTCTCTGATGGTGCCGAGCATCCGGTAGCGCGGCGTGCCCTCGCCGTCGGCGACCAGCAGAGACTTCTCCGTCAACGCCGTCAGCAGGTCGAGCACCTGCAGCCTGGCGGGCACCTCATCCGCGCACACTCGTTCGACGGCCTCCAGGCTCGCCCCGCCGGAGAACACCGCGAGCCGCCGCAGCACAGCACGCTCCGCCTCGGTCAACAGATCCCAGCTCCAGTCCACGACCGCGCGCAGCGTCCTGTGCCGGGGAAGCGCCGTGCGGCTACCGCCGGTCAGCAACCGGAACCGGTCGTCGAGCCCACGCGCCAGCTGATCGAGGGACATCGTGCGCAGCCGCGCCGCGGCGAGCTCGATCGCGAGCGGAATGCCGTCGAGCGCCTGGCAGATCCGCACCATGGCGGACAAGGTGTGCTCATCGGAACCGATGTCCTTGCGCACGACACCGGCGCGATCCCGCAGCAGCCGCACCGCGGGTGAGGAGGCGACATCGGAGGTGCGCGCACCCTCTGCAGGCAGCGCGAGCGGCTCTACCTGCCACGCCGCTTCTCCCGTGATGCCGAGCGGCTCCCTGCTCGTGGCGAGGATCCGCAGCCGCCGGCACTCCCTGAGCAGTCGATCTGCGAAGACCGCGGCCGCGTCGATCACGTGCTCGCAGTTGTCCAGGATCAGCAGAGCCC